>JAKLIC010000214.1 GCA_022709825.1 Bacteroidota bacterium
CAAAACTGTATCCTATCAAAAAGGATTACAACCGGTAGTTCATGAAGAAGATTATTTCTATGTTGTTCAAGTCAATGCCGTTCAAGAAGCCGGACCAAAAACATTAGCAGAATGTAAAGGCAGGGTAATCAATGACTATCAACAATATTTGGAAGAAAATTGGGTTACTAATTTGAAGCAAGAATTCAACGTTACTGTTAATCAAAGTGTGTTTGACAGTGTTAAAAAGCAAATTAAAAACTAATGTTGAAACCCCTTGGCATCGTGCTTGTGTTTTTTGTTTTTGTTTCGTGTTCTTATTTTAAACCCGAAGCAAAACCCGAAGCCATTGCCAGAGTTGGAGAAAGTTATTTGTATAAAAGTGACATAGCCGATTTATTGCCGGAAGGGACTACGAAAGAAGACAGTCTGCTTATTGTACAAAATTTCATTAACCGTTGGGCTACTCAAAAGTTGTTGATTAATGCCGCTGAATTAAATATTACAAAAGAAGAGCAAATAGCATTTGATAAACTGATTCAGCAGTACAAAGTTGATTTATATACCAAAGCCTATTTAGAAGCCATTGTTAAAAGAGAAGTAGATACGGCAGTTTCCAATGCTGACATTAAAGCTTATTATCAAGAGAATAAAGAGAATTTCAGAACAAATGGAGCCTTGGTTCAGTTGCGGTATATTCATTTGTCTAAAGAGCATCCGAAATTCGATTTGATTAAGAGTAAGTTTTTTGATACCAAAAAAAGTGATGCTAAATTTTGGGAAACCTATCAATTGCAATTTAAAGGTTCTGCCCTGAATGACAGTGTTTGGGTAGAAATGAATCAGGTTTATCAAAAATTGCCCTTTATTACTCCGGATAACTCTGAAAATTATATTGCTCCGGGAAAAACGATTCAATATCCGGATTCAACGGATGTTTACTTGGTGAAGATTAGTAATGTAATTGATAAAAATGAGGTGAGTCCCTATGAATATGTGAAATCTACTCTAAAAGAGTTAATCATAAACAGAAGAAAATTAGAATTAATTAAAAAATTTGAGAAAGAAATTACCGATGATGCCATTAAAAATAAAAACTATGAAATTTATAAATAACAAGTTTCTCCTACTGTTTACCTTCGCTTTTTTTACTGTTATCGCAACAGCACAAGAAGTAATTCAGGAGGAGGCTTCTGTTAAAAAAGATACAGTTAAAAAAATAAGCCAACGCAAGAAAGTGGATGGTGTTATTGCCACGATAGGGGATTTCATTATTTTAGATTCAGATATTGACATGGAATATATTGAGCTTACCAGCCAAGGTATTTCCGTTAATGATATCACCAGATGCCAATTATTAGGAAAGTTGATGGAAGACCGTTTGTATGCACATCAAGCGTTACAAGACAGTACCATTGTGGTGAATGATGGTGAAATACAAAACATGATGGACGAACGGCTGACCTATATGTTAGAGCAAATCGGGTCGATGGATAAAATGCTAAAATTCTATAACAAGAAAAATGAAGAAGAATTTCGTTCCTTCTTTTTTGATGTTTTAAAGCAAGGAAAGTTATCTTCTGAAATGCGTAATAAAGTGGTAGCGGATGTAGAGATTACGCCAGAAGAAGTGAGAACTTTTTTTAAGAAAATCCCAACGGAAGAGTTGCCTGTTTTTGGAGCGGAATTGGAGTTATCTCAAATTGTGATTGAACCCAAAGTAAGTGATGTAGAAAGACAAAAAGTAATTGATAAGTTAATAGAAATCAGGAAAGACGTTTTAGAAAACGGTTCCAGTTTCAGAACACGAGCGGTATTGTATTCACAAGATCCAGGTTCCCGTGCCTCCGGTGGTTTTTATAAAATGAATCGAAAAACACCCTTTGTCAAAGAATTTAAAGACGTTGCCTTTAGTTTAAATGAAGGAGAAATATCGATGCCTTTTCAAACTGATTTTGGGTACCATATTATTTTGGTAGAAAAAATTAAAGGACAGGAGGTTGAATTGCGTCATATTCTTTTGACACCAAAAATCACGGATGACGACTTACGAGAGGCGAAAGAAAAAGTAACCTTAATCAGAAGTCGGATTGTTTCAGGCGAATTAACTTTTGCTGAGGCAGCCCGTAGTTTATCCGATGAAAAAGAAACTAAAACCAATGGGG
>JAKLIC010000215.1 GCA_022709825.1 Bacteroidota bacterium
TTCTGTTTTATCAGAACTTATGATGTCAATGTCATTAATTGCTCAACGAATGAGTGGACGGGCATTAGAATCGGATGTGTTGAAAATGGTTCCGGAGTATTTTCATTTTGAAAGTCCTTTCGCGGCATTCGAAAAAGAACTTTTATCAATTCAGGACAAAATTAAAACAAAAGACAACAATCATTTTACAACATCCGAGAGTTTGTCCTATAAACAGCTTTTTATATTACATAAACAATGTGAAGAATATGTAGAAAAAGCATTTCAAAATTCTTCTAAATTTGGTATAACACTTCGGGTGAATCAAAGTTTACTCCGAATCAGGCAACAGTTATATCGATTAAAAATTCTTATTCCGCTTTTAGTAGTAGATGTTGAAACGGATAAGAAAAAAAACAGTATCCGATTGGCCTACAAATTAATTAAATACAATTGTACCCGAAATAATGTTCGAACATTTATAAAAGAAAGTACCCAATTGCTTTCCTATGAAATCACACAACATACAGCTAAAACCGGAGAAAAATATATCACTCAATCCAGATCCGAATATTTTAAAATGTTCAATACAGCTTTGGGTGGTGGATTAATAGTCGGGATTTTGTGTGTCATCAAAGTTTTGCTCTCAAAAGTGGAAACCAGTGATTTTGGCCATGCTTTTTTGTATAGTATGAATTATTCTTTTGGGTTTATTGCTATTTATGTTTTAGGATTTACATTGGCTACAAAACAGCCCGCAATGACCGCTTCCGCTTTAGTTAAAGTGCTGGAAGACGAAATAAAAGAAAACGGAAATTCGAACCAAAAACACCAAGGATTTGCTGTATTTTTTGCTCGCGTTTTCCGTTCACAATTCATTGCCTTTGTTGGGAATGTCATCATGGCTTTCCCGATATCTTTATTGGGAATTTGGCTTATTGATTTGGCTTTTCACTATAATATTGCCGAAACGAAATGGAATACTTTAGTGACGGATTTAAGTCCGGTTCATTCGATGGCTATTTTTCATGCGGCTATTGCAGGTTGCTTTTTGTTTTTGTCGGGAATCATTTCCGGAAGTGTGGCTAATCGCGATAAACATTATCAAATTTATCTCCGAATTAAAGAACATCCCTTTTTAAAACGCAGTTTTGGGAAAGAAAAAGCTGAAAGATTTGCTCACTGGTATGAAAAAAAATGGGCAGGTATTATTTCAAATTTTTGGTTTGGTATTTTTATGGGTTCCACTGCCTCAATAGGTGTCTTTTTCGGGTTAAATTTAGATATCAGACACATTACTTTTGCCAGTGGAAATCTGGCTCTTGGACTTTATGGTTCAAATTATACCTTGGATAATTGGATGTTATTTTGGGGAATATTTGGCATCGGAATCATCGGGTTGGTTAACTTTATGGTTAGTTTCGGCTTATCTCTTGGTTTAGCTTTTCGATCAAGAGCTATTCCGCTTTCTGAATTTAAACCAATTTCCGCTTCTATTTGGAGACATTTTAAAAGCAAACCATTTTCTTTCTTTTTTCCAATAGGAACAATAGAAGTGCATCATGATGGAGGAGATAAACTACCGTAAGATAATTCACATCGACATGGATGCGTTTTACGCTTCTGTAGAACAACATGATTTTCCGGAATTAAAAGGAAAGCCTTTGGCTGTTGGAGGAAGTGAAATTCGTGGAGTTGTTTCTGCTGCCAGTTATGAGGCCAGAAAATTTGGTGTACGCAGTGCGATGAGTGGTGTGCAAGCCAAAAAACAATGTCCCGATTTAATCTTTGTTAGACCTCGATTTGATCGATATACCGAAATTTCTAAAATTATCCGAAAAATATTTTATGAGTTTACGGACTTGGTTGAACCGCTATCACTAGACGAAGCCTATTTAGATGTTACTCAAAATAAAAAAGGGAATCCCAGTGCGACCTTGTTAGCTCAGGAAATTCGTAAGCGTATTTTTGAAGAAACAGGCTTAACCGCTTCAGCGGGTATTTCTATCAATAAATTTGTCGCGAAAGTAGCATCAGATTATAATAAACCAAACGGGCAAAAAACGGTTAATCCAGATGAGGTGGAAGCTTTTTTGGAAGCGTTAGACATTCGCAAATTTTATGGCATCGGTAAAGTTACGGCCGAACGAATGTATCAATT
>JAKLIC010000216.1 GCA_022709825.1 Bacteroidota bacterium
ATCTTCACAAATCATCGATTAACTACAAATAATAAAAGAGATGTGTTTTAAATTTCTGACTAAAATCGGTTTTAAATCGTTTCAAATCAGTTACCTAAAGCCATCAAACGTTGCATTAATAGCAACAAAAATACATTTTTTCGCGAATAATAATCACTAAAAGTGAACTAATTATTAACACAACGAAATTGTTTTGTTAAAAAACCACACAATAGTGTGTTAATTCCATGCAATGAGGGTAAAACTAAGTAGAAATGTAAAGCGAAAGTTATTTTTTCGATAAAGGGCGATAAAAATCGTTGAGGGGAGACGGAAATCGGTTGTGGGTTGTTTGTGGGTTAGAATTAAACTTATTTTTACTCAAAGATGCTTCGACAGGCTCAGCAGGACAGTAGGATAAAGAAGTGTGTTTAAGAATTGACGGAAGTAGGTTGTAGGTTTTAGGTTTGGGAGGCGGGTTAGAATTAAATGTGTTTTCACTCAAAGATGCTTCGATTACTATGGTTTATGCAAATAAAAATTGATTAAATTTTAATAATTTTTTTAATAATCTTTCAACAACTTTCGTTTTAAAAAACAAATAAGTCTTTTGAATGGAAAGGGATTTTTACAATGTCTTTCCATTCAAAAGTATATAATCTATTTTTTAGTAGTTATTATGCTACTGCTCTTCTTTCATATAATTTATCGTTTTTAATACAAGCACAAATGCGATGTATTAATTTGTTTCTAACATTATTAATAACCAGCATTTTATTTTTTCCTTCTTCTACTTTTCTTTTATAATAATGTTTTAATTCCGGGTCACTCATAATTGCTGACATTGCACACAGATGGAATTGTTTTTTTAGCTTTTTGTTTGCCATAAAATGGACTTTAGGTTTAGAACGGATACTTTTTCCTGATGTGTGTTCAAAAGGTGCAACCCCAGCGTAACAAGCTAATTGACGAGGTGATTGATACATTGTAAATTCATTTGTGAAACAAATTAAAAACAAGGCAGTTACTTTTCCTATTCCTGTTACTGAAGTAGCTAGTTTAAAAATATGGGAAAGATTTTCGTCATTATTTACAATATCATTTAATTGTTTTTCGATTTTTTTTAAATCAGAATCAATTCCTTTAATAGTGCTTTTTTGTAGTTTTTCAGAAAGCCTGGCAACTTCTTTATCAAATAACTTTAATTCTTTAATGTTGCTTAACAAAGAGGCTTTTGTAGTGACTAGTTTTTCACGAAGGGATAATAAATTTTTAATAGAATCTATTTCTTTTCGAGGAACACTATAAATGATAGCTTCGTTACTATTTTTCATAGCATAATAAGCAATTCTTTCGGCATCAATCTTGTCGTTTTTACCTCGTTGAAGTCCAATACTACGGATGATTTTTAACGACATCTCTACCCAAAGCGAAAAATTAGAACTAGATAAGTATTTAATAATTAACTTTCCATACATTCCTGTATGTTCTAGGCAAATAAGCGTGTTTTCACTGTTAGATCCATGTTCTTTTAGCCATTTACATAAAGCTTTAATTCCATTACAGTTGTTTAAAAATTGATTGTGAACGGATTTGTCTCTAGCTCCATCTAAAATTACTACTGCATCAAAGAATTCTTTTGATACATCAATACCAACAAAATGTTTAAATTTGTTCATAAGAAAAGTTTTTAAAGATTAGCAACCTAAATATTGAATACAATCGGAACCTTTATAGTAGGTCTTTATACCTGAATTACTATTCTGATGCTTATTCAATATAAACTGACAAAGTCCTGATCGAAGGATAGAACTACTATTTCTTGCAAGCTCAAAGGTTCACTTTGTCAGTTTTGGTTGTTGGTTTAAATTTACATTATTTTCAATAAACAAATCTAAAGGACAGGCTCAGTGTGACAGTGTGCAATTAATTAACGAAGTGCTAAGAATAAAGTATAAATATGAAAACACTTCAAAAAGCTACTGTCCTGCTGAGCCTGTCGAAGCATCATCAAAACACTTCGACAGGCTCAGTGTGACAGTGTGCAATTAATTAACGAAGTGCTAAGAATAAAGTATAAATATGAAAACACTTCAAAA
>JAKLIC010000217.1 GCA_022709825.1 Bacteroidota bacterium
TTCCTAAATCATTATTGTCAAAATCTTTTGAAACATATTTTGAAGCAACAGAATAACGATATCGGCCAAATGTTTTACCTAAATTTAAATAAGCCGTATGACCATTTGGTTTTTCATCATCATAAATACTACTCATTTTTACATCTCCGGAAACATTAAATTTATTTCCCTTTGTGTTTAAATTATAGACAATTCCGGTAACGTTTGCATCACGAAAATCACCAAATCTTGTCACATTTGTGTTGATAAAAGAAACTGACGAATTCTGATTAAAACGTTGATCAAACACTAAAATATTATAATTAGTGTGGGGTTCAACGAGTTCTTCTCTGGATTCATTGGTTTCGTTGTTGGTTATTTTAGCATATGTTTTTGCTGTGGCGGCATTTAAAAAACCAATTCCAAGCCCATCTGAAGTTCTACCTGATATTTTTACTGCATTAATTAAGTCAACTGTATTTGGATAATCAGTTACGGTTTCATTTTCATTTGTTACGGGATAAGTAGATGGTGGACCACCAATTCTTCTCGAATAGAGCAAATCACCTTTTGAAAAAAGATCTGTTCCTTCAGTAAAAAAAGGTCTATTCTCGTTAAATTGTTGTTCAAAAGGCCCTAAATTCAGTTCTACATTATCAAAAGCAGTTTGACCAAAATCAGGCACTAAAATGGCATCTAAAGTAAAGGAATCATTAATTCCGTATTTAATATCCATTCCGATTTTTCCGGTGCTATTTGTAGTTTTATCGTTTGATTCAATATAACCGGAAGTATAAGGGATAAAAAATAATCGGGTAGGAGTTTTAATATTTTCAATACCTTCTAACGTTCCTGCTTGGTTGATAACAGAACCTTTCGCTCTATCAATATGACTCCAAACATAATTATGTCTGTCTCTTCGAATTTCTCTAAAAATATTAAGTCCCCAAATTTGTTTATCATTTTTAGAAAATCGTAAAGCGGCATAAGGTATTTCCATTTCAACAACCCAACCAAAATCAGTAATGGAAATGTCACTTTTCCAAATGGCATCCCAAGAAAAATCTTCCCCATTTTCAGTTGCCAAACAGTCCAATTGAACTCCTGCAGCTGTAACAAAAAAACGAAAATCCTGTTGGCCGTCGTTAAATCCATTTAGAAATATGCCAAATCTATCCGCTGTTCCAAAAACATCTCTTTGGGTTATTTCTTTTTCAATTTTAGTTGTTTCATTATCATAAAGCGTTGCACCAATATAAACACCGTTATCGTTATATATAATTTTCACTTCACTTCTTTTTTCATGTTTTTCTGAAGCACCATTATCCGGTTCATACATCACAAAATCTTTTGCAAGGGGAGCTTTTTCCCACGATGATTCGTTTAATTTACCGTCTACAACTATATTTTCTGTTATTCGGATAGCCTGAACAGATTTTTTTTGACCAAAAGCAATTTCAATTCCAAAAAAGAGAAAAACAAATAAGAAAAATAGGCTAAAATGCTTCATAAAGTAAATAATGTTCAAAATTAGATAAAGCTTTTCCAAGTGCAATCACTTTATCATTTCCTTAAGATAATATACTATAAAGACGTTTTTTTATTGAATTGTTACAGTTTTTAGATACTAATTT
>JAKLIC010000218.1 GCA_022709825.1 Bacteroidota bacterium
CGAAACAAAAACAATCACACAATGGGTTTTTTTCGTAAAAGTGGGTTCATTCAGTTTTCGGGAATACACATCAATGGCAATGTGAATACTGGAATGTCCGGTTAAAATAATATACGCATCAATTTTTACAACATCACCGATGTTGATGGGTTTATAAAACCGAATACCGCCCACATAAACCGTCACACAATACGTTTCAGCCCAAGTTCTCGCACACGTGTACGCCGTTTGGTCAATCCATTTCATCACGGCACCGCCATGCACTTTACCGCCAAAGTTGACATCGGTCGGTTCACTGATAAATTGAAAGGTTATTTTGTGTGTGGGTTTCATGGCGTTACGAATGAAAGGGTTATACAAAAAAAGGAACTAGGGTAAAGGTAAGGAATTTTAACCCTCGAAGGGTTTCAAACCCTTCGAGGGTTAAATTATTCAATAATTAAATCCACAATATCATCCGTAGCATGTTGATTATTATGATAAAAGATAAAATTCTCTTTATCGCCAAACAGTTGTAAAACTTCTTCTCTTTTAATCATCGTAGGTTTGTTGGAAAGAATAGATTCAAAAGACGACCATGGATATAAACTCATTTGTTTTACTAAGCCATGATGCACAGGATTGTTATGAATGTAAAATATTAATTGTTGAAAATACTTTTCAGAGGTAATAACTTTGCGTTCAAAGTTGTTTTCAAATAAACTTCCCGTTCGGTTGTATTTTTTATTGATTGATTGAGTATAGGCATTGAATAAATGTGAAAACTGCCTGTATGGCTCAATAACCTTTGGCTTTTCAGTTGTGTTATAAGATAACTGACTTTCTATAATTTCACTTCTTTCTTTAATTCTCACCAAAAGATGAAAATGATTTTTTAGTAAACACCAAGCAAAAGTTTCAGTAATAGGTTCAATGTATTTAGCATATAAACGAAGAAAATGATAATAATTTTCATCCTCAAAAAAAATAGCCGAACTATTATTCCCTCGGTTATAAATATGATAATAATGACCGTGTAGTAAAGGAACTCGTGCTTCCATATTTATTTCATTTAATTCTATCCTCTTCTCCAACCCTCGAAGGGTTTCAAACCCTTCGAGGGTTAAAAAAAGTTCCCGAGTGTTAACCCTACACCTCCAACCGCAAACAGTATTCAATCCCAAAATAAACCGCACCCCAAAGCATGGCTTCATAAACATAAGGTCTTGTTTTGGAGGTAATGAGGTTTTCATTATCTTTCAAATCATAGTAAACTTCTTCAAAGATGAACTCAAACTGTATAATCTTATTGGCTATTTGTTCGATGACTTCATCCGCTAGGTTCAACCCAAAAGTAGTTTTTTTTAAATCCTCTGAACTGAAACTCACCTCCTTATTCCAATTCTTCCGAAGGTTATAAGTGACCTCCATCGCTTTATCAATACAATAGACATAAGGATAAAATAACAAATCTAACTTCTTCTGATCTCTAAGTCCTTTAGAATGTGCTAAAAATT
>JAKLIC010000219.1 GCA_022709825.1 Bacteroidota bacterium
TACCAAAAAACATTTATCTTTGAATTATTAACAAAATACTCTCTTAGCAAAAGTCCAATTTAGTTTGAAGATATACACTCCACCGGCAAAAGCCTGAATAAAAGACAACCATTCTTTGGAAGTATTTGTAAAAAGACTATATCCGGCTAATGTGGATAAAGCAAATATAAAAGCTAAACAAATCCATAGCAAAATAATTTTTTTCAAACCCCAACCGCCACTTTTCATTCCTGTAGAAGCAGCAACAGACTCCGGTAAATTTGAAATGAATACAGCTACTAACATAGCTATACTAACGGTTCCTTCTTCAAAAATACCTAATCCAATTACAATCGATTCAGGAATTCCATCTAAAATAATGGCTAATATCATGGGAATTACAATTTTTGTGGAATGGGAAGCTCCGATGGTCATTCGGTCTTTTGCTCCGAGTTTTTCAATTAATAAATCACTGAAATAGAAGGTAAAAGCACCTGTAAAAAAACCAATTCCCGGGTAGAAAGATCCTCTACCTAATTTAACTGCTTCATAGATGAGTTCATAGGCCACCGCAGAAATTAAAGTGCCGGCACCAAAAGCCATAATGATTCCCAAGGCTTTTTTGCTTAATGAAAACCATGAGATAATCAATCCCCCTAATACTAAAGAAGAAGTTGCTAACAAACCCCACAAAAAAGCATCTAACATAATTAGTATAATTACGGATTAGTATATAAAAGTAGTAATTTTTTGTTTTGACTCTACTAAATTGGATAAAATTGATTTAAAAAATGATTACTTTTTAATGTAAATAAGTATTAATGTTTAATGACTAAAAATAGTTAAGAAATAGGCAGTTAAAATGTTAAAAATGAGATAACATTTTTCTAACTTTGTGTAACTAATAATTAAAAATTGGATAGAATATTTCCTATTATTTAAAACGTATTGTTAAATTTTATTTTATAAAAATGAAAAATATTTTCAAAATTCAGAGTTTTTTATTGTTCATTTTTTGTTTTTCTTATTTTACCT
>JAKLIC010000022.1 GCA_022709825.1 Bacteroidota bacterium
ACAACAATGTAAGTTTCGTCTGCTGTTAATGTAGCCGTTAAATTGTAAAGGCTTTCTGCAGAAGATGTACTGGTTGACGGAGCAATGTCAATGCTTAATTCTACACCAGCCGGAACATCGATAAAAGGTGTAGCGGTTCTGAAAGCAAAATCATTTAGAAGTAAATCGTCATTGACATAGACATCGACTAAAGCAGCAGCTAAATCAGGTGAATTGTGAATAACTTGTAAACGAGCTGTTGGAGTTTCCACTAAAGGTAGCGGAATTAAATTTCCACCTGAAGCTAAGGCAACCCATAATCCAAATGCAGGACCATTACTGTTTACAACAGGATCTAAGAAGCCACTGGCCAATACGGTGATAGCAGCACCATCTAATCCTAAAGTTTGCAATGGAGCTTGATAAGAAGCAACAGTTACAGTTCCTGTAGCATCACGAACATCTAGGGTAAAATCTAAATTTGGAAGTTCTAAATAACCTGCAAAATCAGGAAATGAGATATCATTCACAATTGTTCCGGCAGGTACAGATGTTTCTACAACATCTACAGTTGGAGCATCGGGAGAACCATGGTTTACTAATACATCCGTGTTAGCTGAGTTTGAAGCAACTTCACGACCTTGAGCAAAGACATTCAAAGCAAAAGGCTGTGCCGGCGAATATCCAGTAGGAGATACAATTCCATTGGCTACAACAATGTAAGTTTCGTCTGCTGTTAATGTAGCCGTTAAATTGTAAAGGCTTTCTGCAGAAGATGTACTGGTTGACGGAGCAATGTCAATGCTTAATTCTACACCAGCCGGAACATCGATAAAAGGTGTAGCGGTTCTGAAAGCAAAATCATTTAGAAGTAAATCGTCATTGACATAGACATCGACTAAAGCAGCAGCTAAATCAGGTGAATTGTGAATAACTTGTAAACGAGCTGTTGGAGTTTCCACTAAAGGTAGCGGAATTAAATTTCCACCTGAAGCTAAGGCAACCCATAATCCAAATGCAGGACCATTACTGTTTACAACAGGATCTAAGAAGCCACTGGCCAATACGGTGATAGCAGCACCATCTAATCCTAAAGTTTGCAATGGAGCTTGATAAGAAGCAACAGTTACAGTTCCTGTAGCATCACGAACATCTAGGGTAAAATCTAAATTTGGAAGTTCTAAATAACCTGCAAAATCAGGAAATGAGATATCATTCACAATTGTTCCGGCAGGTACAGATGTTTCTACAACATCTACAGTTGGAGCATCGGGAGAACCATGGTTTACTAATACATCCGTGTTAGCTGAGTTTGAAGCAACTTCACGACCTTGAGCAAAGACATTCAAAGCAAAAGGCTGTGCCGGCGAATATCCTGAAGGAGATACAATTCCATTGGCTACAACAATGTAAGTTTCGTCTGCTGTTAATGTAGCCGTTAAATTGTAAAGGCTTTCTGCAGAAGATGTACTGGTTGAAGGAGCGATGTCAATGCTTAATTCTACACCAGCCGGAACATCGATAAATGGTGTTGCAGTTCTGAAAGCAAAATCATTTAGAAGTAAATCGTCATTGACATAGACATCGACTAAAGCAGCTGCTAAATCAGGTGAATTATGAATTACTTGTAAACGAGCTGTTGGAGTTTCCACTAAAGGTAGAGGAATTAAATTTCCACCTGAAGCTAAGGCAACCCATAATCCAAATGCAGGACCATTACTGTTTACAGAAGGATCTAAGAAGCCACTGGCCAATACGGTGATAGCGTCTGTTTCTAAAAACAAATCAGCAAGAGGAGCCGAATAAGTCGCTACAGTAGTAGTTCCTGATTGGTCTCTTACATCAATAATATAATTATTTGTAGGTAATTCTAAATAATTAGAAAAACTTCCATAAGAAATATCATTAATAATAGTTCCTGCAGGTATAGAGGTTTCTACAACATCTACTGTCGGTGCGTCAGTTGAACCATGAAATACGATAACATCTGTATTGTCAGGAACAGAAGTGCCTTCTCGACCTCCAACTAAAACATTTAAACCAAATGGTTGATTTGGAGTGTAACCAGATGAAGAAACAATTCCGTTGGCAACAACAATGTAGGTTTCACTTGGTTCTAAGTTTGTTGTTAAGTTGTATAAACTTTCTGCGGAAGATGTACTGGTTGACGGAGCTATGTCTATACTCAAAGCAATTATAGCCGGAACGTCAATAAATGGAGTAGCTGTTCTAAAAGCAAAATCATTTAAAAGTAATTCATCGTTTACATAAACATCTACGGTAGATGCAATCATATCCGGAGAATTATGAATTACTTGTAATCTAGCTGTTGGATTATGAAAAAGAGGAAGCGGAATTAAATTACCTCCTGAAGCCAACGCTACCCATAATCCAAATGCAGGACCATTATTGTTTACAGCAGGATCTAAGAAGCCACTGGCTAATACGGTGATAGCGTCTGTTTCTAAAAACAAATCAGCAAGAGGAGCTGAATAAGTTGCAACAGTAGTAGTGCCGGATTGGTCTCGAATTGCTAATACATAATTATTGGTAGGTAATTCTAAATAATTAGAAAAACTTCCATAAGAAATATCATTAATAATAGTTCCAGCGGGAGCAGCAAGTTCAACTACATCAACAGTCGGTGCGTCAGGAGAACCATGCATGACAATAACGTCAGTATTGTTTGCTACACTCGTTCCTTCTCTTCCACCAGCATAAACATTTAATGCAAATGGTTGGTTTGGAGAATAACCGCTAGAAGATATTATTCCGTTGGCTACAACAATATAAGTTTCATCTGCTGTTAATGTGGCCGTTAAATTGTATAGGCTTTCTGCAGAAGATGTGCTGGTTGAGGGAGCGATGTCAATACTTAATTCTACTCCAGCCGGAACATCTATAAAAGGTGTTGCGGTTCTGAACGCAAAATCATTCAGAAGTAAATCGTCATTGACATAAACATCAACCAAAGCGGCTGCTAAATCAGGTGAATTGTGAATTACCTGAAGTCTAGCATTTTGTGCCGACACAACTGAAACAATCAGAAGTGAACACAAAAAGATTAGGTTTGTAATTTTTTTCATTGTTTTATATTTTTTGTTTAACAATGTAAAAATAATAATAAACAAAAATAGAATTAAATAATTTAACTTTTAATTTGCAATTTTTCACATTTGTATTTATTGTATATTATTGAAATACAGTTTAATATTTGTATTTATAGTTGTTTTTTTAATCTTTTTTTAATCAAAAACAGATATTTTTTTGTTTAATATAATTTTAAATAGTTAAACAAAATATTATTTACTTTTAATTTTTTAAATTAAAAAATATTTTTTTGAAATTAATTTAACTGAGTAAATTTTTTACTCTTAAACGATTTTTTTTACTTTTAAAACGTAATAATATAATATTAAGACATAATATATTATCTTTCGGAACTTTTTATAAGTACTTGTCAGTAGCCCCAAATACTACTCGCAATTTTTTATGCAAAATTAAGGTTGTACTATGTCGCCTGAAGAAAAATTGAATATAATTAACCGTTTAAATGCTCTAGAACTTCAACAGAAAAAAAATCTAGATGAACTAGGAGCTTTAAGAAAATACCTCGAAGAAAATCCGAAACTCGTTGCGAGTTGGCAAGATTTAAACGAGTTAAGTGGCTATTATATTGATAGTTTTTCAAAGATTGAAGCTTACGAGAATCGTCCAATAAATGATGAAAACAGAAATGTTTTTGTTACTGAAAATCAAGCAAAAGCTACATTAGCAAAAGCTCAACTCAGTCAGTTGTTAAAATCATTTCATAGTGGTTGGAATCATCATTTAGCAAATTATGCTATTTTCCCACAAATGAAAGATGGACAATTTTCAGCTTACATTGGTATTTCAATACTTCCCCAATTTTTAGCTTTTCGTTCTCGAGAAAAAGCACAGTTATTTTATCAACAACACCTTGAATTGATTCATCAATATTGGGCTGAATTTTTAGACTAACTTCTTTTTGAGTATATTTAGTCAAAATTTTGATGATGAATAAGATACTTTTCTTTTTAATTTTTCTTTTATTTTCTATTTTGGGATACAGTCAAGAAAAAATTCCAAAGCAAAATGAGCAACATACTATTCAGGATACAACTTTTGTAAATCTTAAAGATTATTCTACCGATATTGTTTATGATATGCGGTATGCAACAACATCAAATTTTTTAAAAGAAAAAGTATATGATTGTGCAGAATGTTATTTGCGTTATAAAACTGTGAAAAAACTGATTGAAGCGAATCAAAAGTTTATGGTTTTGGGTTTCCGAATTAAACTTTATGATTGTTATCGCCCGTTAGCCATTCAAAAGAAAATGTGGAAAATAGTCTCTAATCCAATTTATGTTGCTGATCCTAGTAAAGGTTCCATTCATAATAGAGGTGGAGCTGTGGATATTACGTTAGTTGATAAAAATGGTTTAGAACTTGAAATGGGAACTACTTTTGATTATTTCGGAAAAGAAGCTTCTCATGATTATAATGATTTACCCGAAAAAGTACTTCAAAACAGAAAATTATTAAAAGAAATTATGGAAAGCTGTTCGTTCAAAGCATTTCAATCAGAATGGTGGCATTACCATTTAATCAGTGATGAACTAGATCCTATTTCAAACTTTAAATGGAATTGTAATTGAATTATTCTACACAATGTAAATAATCAATAAAATAATTTTCGGGTCTGATGAAATCATTTAAAAGTTCAGATTGCATTTCAGGTTTAATCAGATAATCGACTGTTTCTGTACTATATTTTACCCTCATTAAGTTGACCGGACTTACTTTTAATTCTTCTATAGTATTTTTAAGAAATAAAAAATTAGCAGATAAAACCCGTACATTTTTATCTTCATTTCTAAAGAAAGTTCCGCAATTTTCAGTATTGGTATGAACAAGCGTAATAATTTTTCCGTTTTCTAATTGTAAATACAATTTTGTAGAGGCATCAATACAAAAAGCTTTGATAAATTCATTATTTTTTTGAACCTGTTGAAAATTTAAAACAGGAGTTCCATTGTCAAGAGAAAGAGAAAAAAAAATATAATTTTCATTATTCCCAAAACGTCTTTCAAACATTAAAAATTCTTTTGTTGTTTTTAAAGTTCCAAGACTATCATTAACTTCTACAGTATAATCACAATTTTTTTGAGCAGTTATTTGTAAGGAGAACAAAAGTAATAAGCTGAAAATTATCAATTTCATATAAGCTATTTTAATTTTTTGCAAAGTAACACAATTTTATTATTATTTAAATCAGTAGTAAAAAAACAAAATAATTCTCCTCCGTCTTTAATTTTCCATTTTTTTCTAATATTTTCTACGGTTTCCGGAAAATTGCGAACAGTTACATTTGCTTTTTTATTTTCTAAAAAAAGTTTCATTTCTATTTTATTGTATGATAGTTGTTTTTGAATTTCAAAAACTCTACCACAAAAAGTTATTTCTTTATCTGAAGTGTATAAATGTGAATGTTGATGTAATTTTTTTATATCAAATTGACTGGAAACTTCATCAAAACCACTTGATTTCATTACCGCTGCATTTGGTTCATAAAGGTATTTTTCTGGCTCACAGAATAAAGGTTTTGGTGTGTCGGTAAACTTTTTAAATTCAAATTTTTCTATACCATTCTTAGTGATATTCACTGTTTTTATTATTGGAAAATCAGAATGATTTTGCTTAATCTCCCATAGTAGTTCCTTTACCTCGTTTTCAAGGGCAATTATATGAATGGTCGCCACGTTTTTAAGCTCTTTCAATCCGGCTGATAAATCGAGTAGAGGTGAGGTTTTGATTAAAATTGACGAACTGAATTTATAATAAAAATCCAATAATTCAGGCACATTAGGTTCGCAATCACTGAGTATGAAAACTTTTCCTTTTGCATCATTTCTTCTGGATGGATCGATAAATATCCAATCAAATTTTTGATTTAAATCAGAAAGAATCAATTCACTATCACCAGAAATGCAATTAATGTTATCAACTTTTAATTGACTAAAATTATGTTTAACAATTTCTGACAATTCATTGTTTCGTTCACAATGAGTAACCTTAGAAAATCTTTTGGAAAAATAGAAAGTATCTACACCAAAACCTCCTGTTAAATCTATAAGTGAGTTTCCAACTATTAAACTAGATTTATAATGAGCTGTTTGTTCAGAGGAAGTTTGTTCAACAGCTACTTTGCTCGGAAATATTATTTTAGACTTTGAAAACCAAGTTGGAAGTTTGTCTTTTGCTTTCGATTTTGCTTCAATTTGATTAAGCATAAGTTTCCAATCAACTTGAGGAAATGGATTTTTTTGAAAAGCTAAATCAGAAACAGATTTGCCAATTCGATCATTAATAAATTGTTGAACTTCTTCCGTTAATAATTGCTTAAACTTTTCCAATCGGCAATAAATTATAAGTTTTTGGTGAGAATTTTCACAAATTTATTATTAGGATAAAATTCTTTGGCAATTACTTTAATAATGGTATAAAGCGGAACAGCTATTATCATTCCTAGAATTCCCGTTAAAAAACCAGCAATTAATATTACTAAAAAGATTTCGAGTGGATGAGATTTAGTACTTTTTGAAAAAATAAGAGGTTGGTTCACATTATTATCAATGAGTTGCACAATAAAAAAAGCAATTAAGATATAAATCGTAGAGGGCAACATAACTGTTTGAAAATCTTCGCCAATATGACCAATCATTGAAAGTATAGCAGCTAAAAAAGAAGCAATTGTTGGACCTATATATGGAATGATGTTTAGTATAGCACAAAGTAAAGCTATAATTAAAGCATTATGTATTCCAAAAATAAGTAAAACAATGTAGTATAAAATAAAAACGATAAAAAGCTGAAGCAATAATCCAATAAAATAGCGAGACAATAAATAATAAGTTTTATGAATTGAATTCAAAGTTTCTTCTTCATGACTGTCAGGGATAATTTGTTTTGCTCCAATGATAAAAAGTACTTTATCTTTTAAAAAGAAAAAGGTGATAAAAAAGACAGAAGCAATTCCAATCCCTATTGAACTAATTGTTGAAAGCAGACCATTAAAAAAGGAAGGCAAAATACTTAAATTTAAAATAGAATTTATGTCGAAATCTTTTAAAATTTCCTCCATTAAAATACCTCTATCTATTAAAAATAAACTCACATCATAATATAATAAAGTTATTTTTTCTTGAATGGCATTAGTATCTAATAATGATAAACTATTTGCTTGTGAAGAAATTAAAGGTATAAACATTAAAATAAATAAACTAACGGCCACTACCAATATTGTAAAGGTGGTAATGACTGCCCATAAATTATTGAATTTACATTTGTTTTTAAAAAACTCTACTATTGGATTTAAAATTAGGGTTAGAATTAAGGCTACTATCAAATAAATCAAGATGGTTCGAATGGCATAAATGAAAAACAATACCAGCATTATTAATGTTAATTTGCCTATTGCTTTTAAGATTCCATCGGCTATTATTTTTGATGTCATTTTAAAAATGTATTAGTTATAAAATTAACGATTTAATTTGAACTAATTTGTAAAAACATAATGGACTAAATTTGCACCCATTTTCAATGCTTTTTCTCTTACTTCTTTTGGGTCATTATGCACTTCTTCATCTTCCCAGCCATCACCTAAATCACACTCAAAGGTGTAAAATAGTACTAATCTGCCTTCAATGAAAATTCCAAATGCTTGCGGTTTTTGATTTTCGTGTTCATGAATTTTAGGCAATCCGTTTGGGAAGGGATATGGCTTTTGAAAAATGGCATGCGTAGCCGGAATTTCTACCAAATCACTATTGGGAAATATTTTTTTTATTTCTTTACGAATGTATTTGTCCATTCCAAAATTATCATCAATGTGTATAAATCCTCCGGAAGTTAAATAGTTTCTAAGATTTAATATTTCATTATCATTAAAAACAACATTTCCATGCCCCGTCATATGAACAAACGGATACGAGAGTAAATCTGGACTACAGGGTTCAACAGTTGCCGGTTTATTTTTTAGATTGGTACTAATATTTTGGTTACAAAATTTAATTAAATTGGGTAATGAAGTTGGATTAGCATACCAATCGCCGCCGCCATTATATTTTAGTAAGGCAATTTCCTGAGCAAAAGTTTGAAATCCAATTAAAATTAAAAAGGCTAAAAAAATGTTTTTCATAAAACGAATTTATTCATTTTCAAATACAACCGAATGACAAGCCACAACTGCAGCAGTTTCTGTTCGCAAACGAGTATTTCCCAAAGATATGGGAATATATTGATTCTCTAGGGCTAATTGAATTTCCTTTGATGAAAAATCACCTTCCGGTCCAATTAAAATGGTGCAATTTTCACCTTTTTGTAAACAATCTTTCAATGATTTTTTGTTAGTTTCTTCACAATGAGCTATGAATTTTTGACCTACAATTTCTTTTTTTAGAAATTCCTTCAATGTGATAGATTCATTAAGAATAGGTAAAAAATATTGATTGGACTGTTTCATTGCTGATAGCAAAATTTTGTCAAAACGTTCCGATTTTATAACTTTTCTTTCAGAATGCTCACAAATAATAGGAGTAATTTCTTGAACTCCAATTTCTGTTGCCTTTTCTAAAAACCATTCATATCGATCATTCATTTTGGTTGGAGCAACAACTAAATGCAAATGGATTTTTGATTTTACCTGTTGTTCAAAAGAGATTATACTTACGGTACATTTTGAATCAGATGCTAAATTAATTTCCGTTTTAAATATGAAGCCTAAACCATTGGTTACGAATAGTATATCGCCTTCCTTTTTACGTAAAACTTTATTGATATGTTTGCTTTCTTCTTTGTCAAAAGAAAATTGTTTAGAATCTTTATCTATATGTTGAAAATAAAAAAGTTGCATTAAAATTCAATTCTTGCTTTTGAAACGACAGAGGCCTTTTCAAATTGATTATGTAAGTATTTTTGGTAACCAACAATACCAATCATGGCTGCATTGTCAGTGGTATATTCAAATTTTGGAATATATGTTTTCCAACCATATTTTGCTTCTGCCTCTTTCAACGTTTTTCGAATTCCTGAATTAGCAGAAACACCACCACCAATAGCAATTTGATTAATGCCGGTTTGATTGACAGCCAACTTTAATTTTTCCATTAAAATTTGAATGATAGTGAATTGAACAGAAGCACAGATATCTGCTTTGTTTTCTTCAATAAAATTTGGGTTTAATGCTGTGTTTTTTTGAACGAAATATAAAATTTGTGTTTTTAAACCCGAAAAACTAAAATTTAAACCTTCTACTTTGGGTTTTGTAAATCCAAATGCTTTTGGATTTCCCTCTTTAGCAAATTGGTCAATCAAAGGACCACCAGGATAGGGTAGACCTAAGATTTTAGCTGTTTTGTCAAAGGCTTCACCCACGGCATCATCGGTTGTTTCACCAATAATTTCCATATCAAAAAAGTGGTTAACTTTCACGATTTGAGTATGACCACCGGAAATGGTTAAAGCTAAAAATGGAAAAGTTGGTTTATCAAAACCTTCCTCATCAATAAAATGAGCTAAAATGTGAGCTTGCATGTGATTAACGGCCAAGAGCGGAATTCCTAATGCCATTGAAAATGATTTAGCAAAAGAACTTCCAACTAAAAGGGAGCCCATTAAACCCGGACCTTGTGTGAAGGCAATACCATGAAGTTGCTTTTTAGTAATACCTGCTTTTTTTAAGGCCAAATCGACAACAGGTACAATATTCTGTTGATGTGCTCTTGAGGCCAATTCAGGTACTACACCGCCAAATTCCTCATGAATTCGCTGATTGGCAACAACATTGGATAATACTTTGTCATTTTTCAACACAGCAGCAGCTGTATCATCACAGGAACTTTCAATTGCTAATATAAAAATGGGATCAAGTGTCATAAAGAGGCACGAATTTTGAACTATATTTGTTTCCAATAATTTAGCTAAAAGAAAGTAAATTTCTTATGTTAAAATTATTTATTTTTGTGTTGTTGTAAAATTATAACTTTACAATAAACGTTACAAATTTATAACAAATAGGGGTATCAAAAAATTTAAAAAAATAGTATTACGATTTTTAGTGGTTTTTCTGCTATTAGTGCTGATACTCGGTATTCTTTTGTCGTTACCCGTGGTTCAAACTAAAATTGGACAATATATTACTGAACAAATCAATAAAGATTATGGTACTGATATTAATGTTGAGCAAGTTGCTTTGACCGTTTTTGGTGGAGTTAAACTTAAGAAGGTTTTGATTAAAGATCACCATAAAGACACGCTTTTTTATATTAATCGATTAAAAACTAACATATTAGATTTTAATAAACTGTACAACGGTGATTTATTATTTGGAGATATTAGAATCGATGGATTAATTTTTGACTTAAAACAATATAAAAACGAAAAAGAAACTAATCTGGATAAATTTGTAAGTGCTTTTGATGATGGTTCTCCTTCTACCGGAAATTTTTTTATGAAAGCAGATGCTATTTATTTGAAAAACAGTCATTTTACAATGATTGATGAGAATAGTGAAGATCCAAAGATATTGGAATTTTTAAAAATTAATGCCCAATTAGATGGATTTAAAATAAAAGGAACAGATGTAACTACCGCTATTACAAAAATGTCTTTTATGGATTTCAGAGGATTGAAAGTCGAAAACTTAAAAACTCAATTTACGTATACCAAAAAAAATATTTTACTTCAAAAACTGAAACTTTTAACTAAAAATTCATTGTTAAATGCTGATGTTGCTCTTCGCTATGAAAGAGAAGATTTTTCAGATTTTAATAATAAAGTAGTATTTGATATAAAAGTAGATACAGCTTCTGTTGCAACAAATGATATCGGGTATTTCTACAAAGAATTAGGAAAAAACAATAAATTCAATTTTACGGCTTCAATCTTAGGAACTTTAAATGATTTTCATACTAATCAGTTAAATTTAGTAGATTTAAATAACACTAAAATTATTGGTGATATAAATTTTAAAAACTTATTTGGTGATGAGAAACAAGGTTTTTTCTTAAAAAGCAAATTCGACAAACTTACTTCAAATCATGATGATTTAGCCGCTTTATTGCCTAATATCTTGGGGAAATCATTGCCAAGTTCATTGAAAAAATTAGGACAGTTTACAATTTTCGGTAATGCTGATATAACCACAAAATCAATTAAAACTGATTTTTTTATGACTTCTTCATTGGGTAATTTAGAAACAGATTTAGTCATGTCAAATATCAATAATATTGATAACGCAACCTATAAAGGTAATGTGATTTTAGAGAATTTTAATGTGGGATTATTGTTAAATAGAAAAGAGTTTGGATTAGTTTCTATGAATTCTGATGTTGATGGAAAAGGTTTTACATTAAAATTAATTGATACAAAATTCAATGGTAAGATCAGTAAATTTGAATATAATAATTATACTTATACGGGAATTTTAGTTAACGGAAACTTTAAAAAGCCTATTTTTAAAGGTAAAGTGAATGTCAATGATCCAAATTTATTTATGGATTTTGATGGAATTGTTGATGTATCAAAAAAAGAAAATGTCTACAAATTTGATGCTAAAATTGATTATGCTAATTTGAGTAAATTAAAACTCGTTAAGAATGACAGTATTTCAATTTTTAAAGGTAAAATTTATTCCAATTTAGTAGGTAACAGCGTTAATAACTTGTATGGCGATGTTTTAATTGAAGAAACATCTTATCAAAATCAAAAAGATATTTACTTTTTTGATAATTTTAAATTGAGTTCATCATTTGATCAAAAAAGAGAAAGAACCATCACCATTAATTCACCGGATATTATTGAAGGTAAAGTTGTTGGTAAGTTTGATTTTGAACAAGTTCCTAAGATTTTTGAAAATGCCTTAGGTAGTATTTATACTAATTATCAACCTAATACGGTAAGAAAAGGGCAATATTTAAAATTTAACTTTGCGTTATATAACAAGATTATCGAAATCTTTTATCCTGATATTTCACTCAGTTCAAATACATATATAAGAGGAAGTATGAATTCCGACACGAATGATTTCAAAGTTGATTTTAACTCACCAAAAATTAAGGTTTACGAAAATGTAATTAATAATTTGAATTTAGAAATTGATAATAAAAATCCACTTTTTAATACTTATGTCACTATTGATAGTTTGAATACCAAATTATATAAAATTTCTGATTTCAATTTAATTAATATTACCCGAAAAGACACGCTTTTTTTCCGTTCAGAATTTAAAGGTGGGAAAGATGCAACGGATTATTATAATATAGATGCCTATCACACCATTGATAATAAGAAAAATAATATTATTGGATTGATGAAATCAGAACTGAAATTTAAAGATTATTTATGGTTTTTAAATGAGGAGAATAATGAATCGAATAGAATAGTTTTTGATAAGAATTTTACAAATTTCGAATTTGATAATTTCTCGCTTACAAATGATATTCAGAAAATTAACTTTTTAGGTACAATTACGAATAAAGACGATAAAGATTTAGAGCTAAACTTTACACAAGTTGACATAGGTAAAATTATTCCTGAAATCGAAAATTTTGTGATGGCAGGAAATCTGAATGGTAAAATTAAATTCAAACAAAAAAACAATTTAATTGAACCATTGGCAGCTATTAGTATTGATGAATTGCGAGTAAACAATATTCCTTTAGGAAATTTAGCTTTGAATGTGACCGGTAATAATGAAATGAATTCGTTTAAAGTTAATTCTACATTAGAAAATAAAAATATGGAAAGCTTTAAATTGGATGGTAATTTGTCCTATTTAAATGGTGAGAATGTGATGGATATGGATTTAAAGTTAAACAAATTTAATATCGGAGCATTCAGTACAATTGGGGGTGAAGTTATATCAAACATCAGAGGTTTAGTATCAGGAAATGCAAATTTTCAAGGAAGTTTGTCAAATCCGGAAATGAACGGTCGTTTGTTTTTGAGTAAAGCCGGTTTAACCGTTCCGTATTTAAATGTTGATTATGAATTAGAAGAGAATGCCATTGTTGATTTAACTGAAAGACAATTTTTATTAAGAAATATCAATCTTACGGATTCAAAATATAAAACCAAAGGAGTTTTGTTTGGAAATGTCAGACATTCCAAATTAAAAGATTGGAAATTAGATATCAATGTTAATACCGATTATATGGTTGTACTTGATACGGAGGAAAGCGAAGATGCTTACTATTATGGGAAAGCATTCATTTCAGGAAGAGCAAGTATAATAGGACCAACAACAGCTCTCTTAATTGATGTTAATGCAAAATCTGAAAAAGGAACGTTCATTAAATTACCAATATCAGATGAGCAAGGTGTAGGTGAAAAGAATTTTATTCATTTCATCACAAAAGAAGAAAAATTTAATTTAAGCAGTAATTTAAATAGACCCATTCGTGATTACACAGGATTAGAGCTGCAATTTGATTTAGATATAAATGAAAATGCAGAAATTGAAGTTATATTAGATAAAGAGACCGGTCACAACATGAAAGGAAGAGGTGTAGGAAATTTACTTTTGCAAATTAACACGCTCGGAAAATTCAATATGTATGGAGATTTTATGGTTTATCAAGGGGAATATAATTTCAAATACAGAGGATTGGTCAGTAAAAAATTTAAAGTTAAAAAGAACGGAAATATTGTTTGGGAAGGTGACCCACTTAGAGCCCGTTTGAATCTTGAGGCAGTTTATGAAACAAGAGCTAATCCGGCTGTTTTGATGAATAATTCTTCTGTAAATCAAAAGGTTCCTGTGGAAGTTGCAATTCTTATTAATGGAACTATAAGTAATCCTGACCCTGATTTTAATATTAACTTGCCCACAGTAAGTTCAACCTTAAAATCCGAAATCCAAACCGTTTTAGACGATAAAGATACACGTCAAACACAAGCTCTTTATTTATTGGCTACTGATAGTTTTTTGAGTGAAGAGGGAGCAAATGTAGGTCAAAATGCCTTATATAATAACATGTTTCAAACCATGAGTGGTGTTTTTGATGATTTATTTTTTGATGCAGATAGTAAAATTTCTATTGGAGTTGGATATGTCGCCCCGGAAAAAAATCCAAATGGGGATACAAACGGTAACGTAAGTGTTTCTACTTCATTTAACATAAATGAACGAATCTCGGTAAATGGTGTGATTGGTGTTCCGGTAGGTGATGTAAATCAAGCTGCTGTGATTGGCGACCTTGAAGTGCTTTACCGTGTCAATGATGATGGTTCTCTTAATTTTAAAGTTTTTAATAGGGAAAATGATATAAATTATATAGGTGAGGGTGTCGG
>JAKLIC010000220.1 GCA_022709825.1 Bacteroidota bacterium
ATTAGTAATATCTGTTACATTAGTGTCAATTTTACCATTTATAACAGTTAATTGTATGTCTAAATCTTGAAATCTGAGTAAATAATCACCTAATGTTAATTGAACATTATTTACTTTAGTTTGTAATGAAGCAAAACTTTTGTTTTTTATTTCGTTTTTCATCAGGTAATGAACCAGCGTGTCTTCCTCTTTTGCAGGTTTGTTTTTTACGACTGCCCAATATGTTTTTTGTGTTTCTCTGGAACTGAATAATTCATTCATTCGAGTTAAGGCTTTACTGGTTTTAGCAAAAACAACAATTCCTGTGGTAGGTCGATCAAGTCGATGAACAACTCCTAGAAATACCTCTCCTGGTTTATTATATTTTTCTTTTAGGTATTCTTTGACAATATCCGGTAAAGGTTTATCTCCTGAAGTATCACCTTGAGCAATATCCCCAACCCTTTTGTTCACTACAATCAAATGATTATCCTCATGAAGAATTTGGAGATTATCTTTGGTAGTTAGTATTTTCATTTTCAAATTTTCAAATTATTACATTTTCAAATTTGATTAATATTGTTCGTTTGCATTAGGAAAATCAACTGCTTTTACATCAGCAACATATTGTCCGATAGCTTTGGTCATGTCTTCGTATAAATTCATGTATCTTCTTAAAAAACGCGGACTAAATTCGTGTGTCATGCCAAGCATATCATGCAAAACTAAAACCTGACCGTCAACACCACTACCTGCACCAATCCCAATAACGGGAATAGAAATACTTTCAGCCACTTTTTGGGCTAATTTAGCCGGTATTTTTTCTAAAACTAAAGCAAAACAACCAATTCTTTCCAATAATTTGGCATCTTCAATTAGCTTTTCCGCTTCTGCTTCTTCCTTAGCACGAACGGTATAAGTTCCGAATTTATAGATGGATTGAGGTGTCAGCCCCAAATGTCCCATTACTGGTATGCCGGCATTTAATATTTTTTTAATTGAATCTTT
>JAKLIC010000221.1 GCA_022709825.1 Bacteroidota bacterium
GCAGAAACATTGTTTTTATTCATCCATGTTAGTCGAAGAAAAATAGTAAGTAAAAGTAAAATCATACAGATAGCAATAGCCCAATGCATGATTCTGTAAATGGTAGTATAGGTTCTGTTTTCCATTAGATGTAATTATTTTTTCATTTTTAAAACACAATCAAAAGTACACAAGATTATTTAGTCTACTGCACTTTTATTCATAAAAAAACCCTACACAATTGCATAGGGTTAGAATTGATAAAAGATTACAGGTACTTAGTCTTTTACCTTGAATACTTTTGTTAAAATATCATCCATCAAACACCATTTGGTTAAGGATGATTGTAATAAATTGGCTCCCACAAAAGCAGTAAACCATAACCAATTGATGTTTACATAAATGGCTAATAAAATACTGATGAGGATAAATGTTCCTGCAATGCCGCGTACGATTCTGTTTTTCATTTTTTTAAGGTTCTAAGGTTCTGAGGCACTAAGGTTCTGAGGTTGGGAACTATTTTTAACTTAGTCCCTCAGTTCCTCAGCATCTTAGTACCTTTTATATAAATTTTTCTATATTAAATGTCGCTAAATGCACTTTTGATTTGGTTTCTAGTTCTTGGTTAAAAGACAAAATTAATTCATATAATTTTTCCAAATTTTCGATCGGAACGAATGCATAAAATGCGATGGACTCGTTCTCATTGTGTTCACTTCCAAACCAATTGGAAGCCAATGCTTCTTCTGATATATCTTTAAATCCGGTTACCTCCCGATACGAATAGGTTTTTACACCGGATTGTTTGAGCAAATGCTGTATCTCTCGTTTGAAAGAATGAACAGCGGTTATTAATACTAGTTTCATTTTTTTAAGGTTCTAAGGTACTAAGGTTCTGATTTTTTACTAATTACTATTAACTAAGGACTAAGGACTATTCACTAAAAACTAATCACTATTCTTCT
>JAKLIC010000222.1 GCA_022709825.1 Bacteroidota bacterium
GAAATTCACGCTACTTATGATTTGGATTCTAAGTCCGGAAGCGGAACAGAAGCAAGTCAACGTAAAGTAAAAGGAACGATTCATTGGGTTTCAATTCCACATGCCATTAAAGCGGAAGTTCGTCTATATGATCGATTGTTTACCCATGAAAATCCGGATGGAGACAAAGAGGTTGATTTTAAAGAATATATTAATCCAAATTCGTTAGAAGTGATTACCGGTTTTGTTGAACCGAGTTTACAATTGGCTCAACCTGAAGATAAATTTCAGTTTCAACGATTAGGTTATTTTTGTGTGGATAAAGATTCTTCCGCAGAAAAAATTGTTTTTAATAAAACGGTCGGTTTAAGAGATACTTGGGCAAAAGTGGAAGCGAAAGAGTAAAATTACAAACTATAATAATATCTTATACAAATCCCGCTAATGAGCGGGATTTTCTTATTATATATTTTCCTTATGGTTTTTTATAAAACATAGTTTTTTTATATTAAAAACGACTTTCATATTTTGATTTTGAGCTGTTTTTTTATTTTTCACAACAAAATGTGTGGATTGGCCTGAATTTGTTTATTAGAAGTGATTTAATTGATTTCTGCTCTCTTCAGAGTCATTTTTATGTGTGTTGGTAACGATGTTTGTTTTTTATTCGTAATTTTAAGGTTAGAAATAATTTAATCGTTAAAAAATTATGTCAAATAGAACAGGAGATACTTTTATGGCACTTTTAATTGGAGCTGCTATTGGAGTTGGAGTAGGAATTTTGTTTGCTCCTGATAAAGGAGCAACTACCAGACAAAAAATTAAAGAGACTTTTGATGAATCCGGAGATGATGTTGTAGAAAAATTCAACGACATTGTTTCAAAAATTCAAAACAAAGCAGCTGACACAAAAATTTCTTTTGAGAAAACATTA
>JAKLIC010000223.1:0-270 GCA_022709825.1 Bacteroidota bacterium
ACTCCTCTTCCGAATGGACAAACTTGTAACCATGCTAAAATTCGAAGAAGCAACCTTCTTTGATGAATACTTCAAATCCAGAAAAATCGTCAGCACTGGTCACCGCAAACTCTCCCTAAAAGGAAAAATCACAAACGAGTTAGGGCAACCAATCGACAATGTAACCATCACCATCGAAACCCCAACACCGGAAACAACCAAATCCACTGAACTAGGCAACTACCAATTCAAAACAGCCATAGCAGGCGTGTTCCCGGTAACCTTCAAACG
>JAKLIC010000223.1:279-880 GCA_022709825.1 Bacteroidota bacterium
TACATCACTGAAAGAGTCTTTTTAGTATTCACGCCAAACGTAAGAGTAGATTTCAACGTTGTCCTAAAACTAGCCGAAGAGCAACAACGTTCAGCATAAAAAAAGCAAATTATTGCACAACTCAAAATCCTGTTTCCCCTCGAAACAGGATTTTTTTCCCCGATAAAGTAAAAAACCAACCAATAATCTAATCTATTTAACTAAATTTGAATCATTCGTTTAGAATTGATAAACTAAATCTAAAATTTAATATAGTTCTATGAAAAATATAATGGCGTTTTTTGCAATGGTATTAATACTAACAAGTTGCGAAAAAATAGAAGATGATACAGATAATGATTGTATTTCAAACTGTGCCACTTTAAGCGGAAAATTCGTTACCTTAAATAACGAACCTGTTCCAAATATTAAAGTTTCATTTAAATATACAATTAGTGGTGGTGAGTTAGGTGGCGGTTCTACACGAAAGATTGTAAACGAAGAATCAGATCAAAACGGCAAGTTTTATAAAAACTTCTTTATAAAAGACAGTGAATTGGGAAATTCTGCTCAAGGCTATTTTCTATTTGAGGTAGATGATTCTAGTCTTGATGTCAATAAA
>JAKLIC010000224.1 GCA_022709825.1 Bacteroidota bacterium
TTTTATTTGCTTTATCGTAATATTCTTTTACTTTTTTTGGTGGGTTAAAACGATAACCTGCTGTAAATTTAAAGGTTGCTATTTGATCATTTAAACGAATTTCAGCTTCTGAATCTTGAACAAAATCGATGTAATTCAGATTGACGAATGTAAAAAACGAGTCGGAATTATAGCCAATTTTCAAACTAACACTTCCTTCATAAATAGGTGCAAAATCACCATCAACACTATTAAATCCGCCACCAACGGATAATCCTCCGGAAACTAAAAAGTGATTGTTAATTACCCAATTATAAAAATACGATGGAGACAAAGAAACTAAATAAATATTGCTTTTATTTTCCGGATTTCCATCATTCAAATCAAAATTGGTATAATAAATCGAAAGATTGGGAATGAAGCTTCCGGCACTTTTTGTTTGCCATTCTTTCTGATTGGCAATCATTTTGAATGAAAATTTATCATTAAAAATGTAGGATGTTGTTCCTCCAATTTTTGTGGTTCTAAGTCTTGGAAAAGCTATTTCTGTCTCCCCATCTGTTATATAAAAACCCGTTTGATTGATGAAAGAAAGTGATTGCATCCATTTTTTGTAATAAAATCGAGTGCCTAAACTAAATAATTTTGAACCCTCATTGTCTTTGTTTTCAGCCAAAAACTCCGGCGAATATCCGTAGGAAATGTCAATAAATTTATAACTCAAATTTAGTCCAATCTGTGCTCTTCGGTTGGGTTCTAAACCCAAATAATTTGCTTCTCCTTCGGTATTGAAATTGACTTGAAAACTATTTGATATGTCTTGATAATAAATACTTGAAATTACTTTTTCATCAT
>JAKLIC010000225.1 GCA_022709825.1 Bacteroidota bacterium
TGGGTTTCAATTCCACATGCCATTAAAGCGGAAGTTCGTCTATATGATCGATTGTTTACCCATGAAAATCCGGATGGTGACAAAGAGGTTGATTTTAAAGAATATATTAATCCAAATTCGTTAGAAGTAATTAACGGTTTTGTTGAACCGAGTTTACAATTGGCTAAACCCGAAGATAAATTTCAGTTTCAACGATTAGGTTATTTTTGTGTGGATAAAGATTCTTCCGCAGAAAAAATAGTTATTAATAAAACGGTCGGTTTAAGAGATACTTGGGCAAAAGTGGAAGCGAAAGAGTAAAATCACAAATTATAATAATATCTTATACAAATCCCGCTAATTAGTGGGATTTTTTTATTATATGTTTTTCTTATAGTTTTTTATAAAACATAGTTTTTTTATATTAAAAACGACTTTCATATATTGATTTTGAGCTGTTTTTTTGTTTTTCATAACAAAATGTATGGATTGGCCTGAATTTGTTTATTAGAAGTGATTTAATTGATTTCTGTTTTCTTCAGAGTCATTTTTATGTGTGTTGGTAATGATGTTTGTTTTTTATTCGTAATTTTAAGGTTAGAAATAATTTAATCGTTAAAATTATGTCAAATAGAACAGGAGATACTTTTATGGCACTTTTAATTGGAGCTGCTATTGGAGTAGGAGTAGGAATTTTGTTTGCTCCTGATAAAGGAGCAACTACTAGACAAAAAATTAAAGAGACTTTTGATGAATCCGGGGATGATGTTATAGAAAAATTCAACGACATTGTTTCAAAAATTCAAAACAAAGCAGCTGACACAAAAATTTCTTTTGAGAAAACATTA
>JAKLIC010000226.1 GCA_022709825.1 Bacteroidota bacterium
ACTTCCATGTTTCTTACTTAATGGTTTTTAAATCAATTGATTTTGGTTGCTGAGCCTCGTGTTTGTGTGCGGGGCCCTCATACACATAAAGGTTCTTGAAGATGGCGGCGCCAAGCCTGTTTTTCGGAAGCATACCCTTCACGGCATATTCAATCATCCGTGTCGGATGCTTCTTCATCAGCTCGTCTGCCTTGACGATCCTCTGGCCTCCGGGGTAACCCGTGTGCCTGATGTACTCCTTGTCAGTCATCTTCGCTCCCGTCAGCGCAACTTTTTCTGCATTGATAACAATAACATTATCACCACAGCCAACATGAGGCGTGAAGCTTGTCTTGTGCTTCCCCCTCAGCATCAGGGCAACAACAGATGCCAGACGCCCGAGTGTCTGACCTTCCGCATCTACAAGTACCCACTCTTTCTCAACAGTCGCCTTATTGGCTGAAACTGTCTTGTAGCTTAAGGTGTTCACTTTGTACTAAGGTTTTGTTAATTAATGATTTTTTAAAATAAAAACCCCAATTTTGGGGTCTGCAAAAATACAACATATTTTTATTTCGAGCAATATGTTGTACTTTTAATTTCTTTAATATCCGCATGTTCAGCAGAAACACCCACCAGACCGTACATCTGATCTGCCTACTTCTGGCTGCGTTCCTGATGCCCGTTTCTGTCTGGCTGCTGTCAGTGGTGTCAATTATCATGTCCGCCAACTGGCTCCTGGAAGGCGAATACCGGCGCAAAATTAATATTTTAAGATCACGGCCGGGCATAATTGTACT
>JAKLIC010000227.1 GCA_022709825.1 Bacteroidota bacterium
AAAATAATAAACTAATCAAAATTGTTTCTTCTATAAAAGAACGAGCGAATTTCGTGTCAGATTTCTGGGAATTAGCCGATTATTTCTTTGTTGAACCGACTTCGTATGATGAAAAAGCATCAAAAAATTGGAAAGAAGAAACGCCAACATTAATGAAACAAGTGATAGAAGTTTTAGAATCAATAGAAGATTTTACATCCTTAAACATTGAAACCATTCTAAAAGATTGGATGACAGTCAACGAAATTGGCATGGGAAAAGTCATGCAACCGCTTCGATTGAGCATGGTTGGAGCTTTAAAAGGCCCTCATTTGTTTGATATTATTGAATTGATTGGAAAAGAGGAAACAATCAAGCGATTGAAAAAAGCGATTACTAGTTTATAAAAAAGAAAAAGCCCTGAATTTCAGGGCTTTTTCTTTAGTTTTCGAAGTAAGTTACTTTATAATATGTTTCATTATCTGATTCAACTAGCCAAATACTTTCTTTGTATACAGTGGCACAAAAAGATGTTTTATTTTTATTGTTAACTGTTTTTATATAGTCTTTAATTTTTTGGTTTGTATTATAAACAATAATGGTTTTGTAATCTAAATTTTTATTCTTCAAATCTTCTTTATTAGTAAGATTTGCATGAAGAAATTTTTTGTCTCCATAACTTGAAATGTTATAAGCACTAGATTCTGATTTGAAAGTTATTTTAGAATTTGAATCAACTTTTCCATTAGAATTTAATTTTATATAATGAATATAA
>JAKLIC010000228.1 GCA_022709825.1 Bacteroidota bacterium
CAAAATTACGGAATTGAGTTGAGATGTGCGTTGGGGGTTTTGTTGTTTTTCTACCTGTTCTGATTTATTTCACAGGATATTTTCTAACTGTTTCAGCTTCTCCTGCTCTTGCAACAGAATTCTTCCTACTTTAGTATAAAATTATGTTTCTTTGTAGTAATCAATCCAATTAAATTAATCCTCCATGCGTTACGTCATTGCTTTTTTCTTTCCATGGCTTTCCTTGATGCTACAAGGCAAAGTGGGTTCGGGTATTGTTTGTTTGATTTTACAGCTTACAATTATTGGTTGGATTCCCGCGGTGATTTGGGCGTTTACGGCGTTGAACCGGATGTATGCGGATAGAAGGACAAATAAGGTGATTCGGGAGTTGAGGAGGTGATGGGATGGTTTAAAAGTTTAAGGGTTTAAAGGTTTAAAAGTGTACGTGAAGAAATAGTGCTTTTATTGGGGTTTGGAAATTACTGAATTGAGATTCTTCCTGCGTCAGAATGACAAGCTAGTGGAGAAAGAGTGTGGTGTGAACGTTTCAAAGTAAACCCGAGGAGCTATAAAATAAAAAACCTCAGCTTTCACTGAGGTTTTCTTCGTAGTGGTAAGAGCCCCGAAGCTTCGGGGGAACCTGTGTCCGCCGCGGCGGATAAGAGCCCGACGAGCTATAAAAATAAAAGCTTCACATTGCTGTGAAGCTTTCTTAGTAGCGGGAACAGGACTCGAACCT
>JAKLIC010000229.1 GCA_022709825.1 Bacteroidota bacterium
CGGCTCCAAGCCCAAGCCCTTTTAGTTTATCATCTAATGAATCACGTGCTGAAAGTATTATGACCCCATTTGTCTTGCCTTCTTTATGCAGGGCTTCAAGTATATCGAAACCATTTCCGTCAGGCAGGTTAATATCGAGTACAATGCAATCGTAGTCGTAAAGAGCGATGCGTTCAGCAGCAGAACGAAATCCCTTGGAAGAATCATACAGGTATCCCTCTTTGGATGCAAAATCTTCCAAACTTTTTAATAATTGCGGTTCGTCTTCTACGATAAGTAATTTCATAAATACAAAATAAGGGATTAATTCTGTAGAAACGTTGGCAATATTTTATGCCTGATAATATTCTCTAAAATGTCCGAGAGTTCCTGGTGGTAGGCTGCACTCTTTGACAAAGCTTTGGTTTTAGCGTTGGCTCGTGGGGCTTTGGCAATGTGTGCAATGTGGGTGGGGTTTCCTTCTTTTTTTGCGGGGGGGAGAAAAAACAAAATAAATTTCCATCAAATTTGCTCTGTCTTGTCATAAAGCTAAATTACATCATCTTTCAATTTTGTCCATATCGTATCTGTCTGGTGGTCTGTCTTTTTACACTTGTTGCCAACAGACTTTATATATTTACCAAACCTCCCCATAACCTGCCCATTCCGGAGTTATTATTTCCCTGTCTGTTATAAATTCAAAGAAATTTCTCTCTCTTTCCCACAGCCCT
>JAKLIC010000023.1 GCA_022709825.1 Bacteroidota bacterium
TTTCTGATGATATTGGTTTACATAAACTTCAGATCGTCTATTATCCTCAAAACAATGATAAAGCAGCCTTAAAATCTGTTCTTCCCGTTAAGAAGGATGTTTTTGATCAATTCATTTTTACTTTCCCAGGGAATCTTCCTGTGGAAGAAGGTGTTTCTTATGAATACTATTTTGAAGTTTTTGATAATGATGCTTTGCATAATTTTAAGAGTTCAAAATCATCTACTTTTTCAAACAGAATTAACACGGAAGAAGAACGACAAGATGAGCAGTTGAAAGAGCAAAATGATAATATTAATAGCCTTCAAAAATCGCTTAAAAATCAAGATAAACAATTGTCCGAGTTGGATAAAATCCAAAAAATGGGCAAAGAAAAAAACAACCTGGAGTTTAAAGACAAACAAAAAATTAACGATTTCATCAAACGTCAAAAGCAACAGGAAGAAATGATGAAAGAGTTTACCAAAAAACTCCAAGAAGACCTCAAAAATGCTAAATCAGACAATAAAGATGAGTTTAAGAAAGAACTCGAAAAACGAGCAGAAAATGCTGAAAAAGAAGCTGATAAAAACCAAAAATTATTAGACGAACTCGAAAAATTGGCCGAAAAACTAAACGATGTGGAAATGTTTGATAAAATGGACAAAATCAAACAAAGCACAAAAAATCAAACCAAAAACTTAGAACAGTTGGTTGAGTTGACTAAGAAATATTATGTAGAAAAAAAGGCGGAACAATTAGCAAGTAAGCTTGATAAATTAGCAGAAAAACAAGATAACTTAGCTAAGCAAGAGAAAGAAAATACAACAGAGAAACAAAATGATATCAATAAAGAATTTGAGAAAATCCAAGAAGAATTACGCGAATTAGAAAAGGACAACAAAGAACTCAAAAGCCCTGTTGATATTCCTTCTGACGAAAAACAAGAAAAAAGCATAAAAGAAGATTTGCAAAAGGCTTCAGATGAACTTCAGAAACAACAAAAAGAGAAAGCCAAGCCAAAGCAAAAAAGTGCTTCTCAAAAGATGAAACAAATGAGCCAGCAAATGATGGAATCTATGGCTGGAGGTGAAATGGAACAATTAGAAGAAGATGTAAAAATGATGCGTCAAATTTTGGACAATTTATTAGCTTTTTCTTTTTCACAAGAAGATTTAATGAAACAATTTAAAAGTTTAAAAAAAGGTGCTCCATCCTATAACAAATACTTAAAACAACAACAAGATCTAAAACAACAGTTTAAGCATGTTGACGATAGTTTATTTGCTATGTCTTTGCGAAATGCTATGATTACAGAAAAAGTTACAGAAGAAATTGGTAATGTTCAATACAACGTCGATAAATCTTTAGAGTCATTAGCGGAAGCTATTATTTCAAAAGGAGTTTCACATCAACAATATACGGTTGCGGCTTCTAATCGCTTAGCTGATTTCCTTTCAGATGTTTTAAACAGTATGCAAATGTCGATGTCCGGTGCTGGTGCCGGTAAACCAAAACCAGGTAAAGGTCAGGGAGGAATGCAATTGCCGGACATTATTCAAAAACAAAAAGGATTGTCTGATAAAATGAAGGAGGGAATGGAAAAAGGAGATAAACCGGGAGACAAACCAGGTGAATCACCAGGCGAAAAACCGGGAGATGGCAAAAAAGGTGATAAAGGGGATAAACCTGGAGGCAAAGATGGTGAAAAAGGCAAAGGAAACCAAAAAGGGAATAAACCTGGTGAAGGTTCTGGCAGTGGTGGTCAAAACAATAGTGACGGAGAAGAAAATGCTCGTGAATTAATGGAGATTTATCAAGAGCAAAGACGTCTACGGGAACAACTTCAAGATGCTTTAGAGAAACAAGGATTGACACCTAGTGGTCAAAAAGTTTTAGATCAAATGAAGGATGCAGAAAAACAAATGTTGAACAAAGGATTCAAAAATGAAGTTTTGCAACGTATGTTAAATATCAATTATGAAATGCTTAAGTTAGAAAAAGCACTACAACAGCAGGGTGAAGACACTAAACGTCAATCTGAAACGAATAAAAAAGAATATAATAATGCCGTTAAACCTCTTTCTCCTGAATTACAACAATATTTAAATAGTGTTGAAATATTAAATAGACAAAGCTTACCTTTGCGGCCCAATTACAACCAAAAGGTTCAAGAATATTTTAAAAAAAATGATTAGCTTTAATTACGAAACAGATTTTGAATTAGGTAACGAAACGTTGTTTTCAAATTGGATTGCCAAAATTATTGAATCTGAAAATAGATTAGAAGGAGAGATTAATTACATTTTTTGTGATGATGATTATCTACACAAAATCAATCTTCAGTACCTAAATCATGATACGTTAACAGACATCATTAGCTTTGATTATAGCGAAGGAAATTTTTTACAAGGCGATATTTTCATTTCTATTGAAAGAGTACAAGATAATGCAACGGATTTTAATATTTCTTTGTTAGAAGAGCTAAAAAGAGTTATGGCTCATGGTATTTTGCACTATTGTGGATATAAAGACAAAAGTGCCGAAGAAGAAAAAATAATGCGTCAAAAAGAAGAAGAAAAAATGAAGATGTTCCACGTGGAACAGTCATAAATATATTTTGTTCTACGGGATGTTTCACGTGGAACAATTATTTTAATAAAAACTATGTTTCAAGAAAAATATGATGTGATTGTTGTGGGTGCAGGTCATGCGGGTTCTGAAGCCGCCGCCGCCGCCGCTAATATGGGCTGTACAACTTTATTGGTTACGATGAATCTTCAAACTATCGGTCAAATGTCTTGTAATCCTGCTATGGGTGGAATTGCAAAAGGGCAGATAGTACGTGAAATAGACGCATTAGGTGGATATTCAGGCATTGTTTCCGATAAGACAGCCATTCAGTTTAAAATGTTGAATAAATCAAAAGGTCCTGCCATGTGGTCACCACGTGTGCAAAGTGACCGAATGCGTTTTGCAGAAGAATGGCGTTTGATGTTGGAAAACACACCAAATGTTGATTTTTATCAAGAAATGGTAGCGGGACTTATTATTGAGAATAACGTTATTAAAGGAATCCGAACTTCTCTCGGAATTGAAATTAAAGCCAAAACAGTTGTGCTTACAAACGGAACTTTTTTAAATGGATTAATTCATATAGGCGAAAAACAATTTGGCGGAGGTCGTGCCGGAGAAAGTGCCGCTTATGGAATTACAGAAGATTTAATCAAGGTTGGTTTTGAATCGGGAAGAATGAAAACCGGTACTCCGCCTAGAGTTGATGGCCGTTCATTGGATTATTCTAAAATGAGAGAAGAGAGGGGAGATGAAAAGCCACATAAATTTTCTTATTTAGATTCTTCTAAACCATTAGTGGAACAAAAATCGTGTTGGATGACATACACCTCATTGGATGTTCATGCCATACTTAGAGAAGGATTTGACCGTTCACCAATGTTTAATGGCAGAATTCAAAGTACTGGTCCAAGATATTGTCCGTCTATTGAAGATAAAATTAATCGTTTTGCTGATAAAGACAGACATCAATTATTTATTGAGCCAGAAGGTTGGAATACGGTTGAAGTATATGTCAATGGGTTTTCTACATCATTGCCGGAAGATGTTCAATTCAAAGCTTTGCGTTCTGTCGAGGGCTTTGAAAAAGTAAAATTTTTCAGACCCGGTTATGCTATTGAATATGACTATTTTCCACCTACTCAATTAAAACACACATTAGAAACCAAGTTGATTGAAGGTCTGTTTTTTGCCGGACAAATCAATGGAACAACCGGATATGAAGAGGCTGCCTCTCAAGGTCTAATGGCGGGTATTAACGCTGCCTTAAAAGTGCAAGAACGTGAGCCTTTTATTTTAAAAAGAGATGAAGCTTATATTGGTGTTTTAATTGATGATTTAATTACCAAAGGAACTGAAGAACCTTACAGAATGTTTACGTCTAGAGCAGAATACCGCACTTTATTACGGCAAGATAATGCGGATGAAAGACTAACGCCAAAAGGTTTTGCTCTAGGTTTAGCCTCTCAAGAGCGTTTAATACGTATGGAGTATAAGTTTAAGGAAGCTGAGAAGATGGTTAATTTTTTCCGCGAAACAAGTATAACACAAGCAGAAGCTAATCCGGTTTTAGAAGAGAAAGGAAGTGCCTTAATGGTGCAATCTGATAAAATGTATAAAGTTTTTTCCCGACCTCAAATTGAATTAGAAGATATTGTAAAGTTTCAAAAAGTAAAGGAATATATTTCAACAAACCAATTGGATGACGAAACGGTAGAACAAGCAGAAATCCAAGTTAAATATAATGGTTATATTGAAAAAGAACGAAACAATGCAGATAAATTAAAACGGTTAGAAGATGTGAAAATACCTGAAAATTATGACTTTGATAAAATAAAATCACTCTCATACGAAGCAAGGGAAAAGTTCAAAAAAATTCGTCCTGTAACAGTTTCTCAAGCTTCCAGAATAAGTGGTGTTTCCCCTAGTGACATTTCTATTTTATTAATTTATATGGGAAGGTAAGGCGTAAATAGTGCTCACTTAATTGCTTAATTTGAATTTTAATATAACTGTTCCACGTGAAACTATTTCAAGAAACCTAACAAACACAAGTGTTGCAAGTATAATAACACTTTATTTATTACAATGAATTTTTTAAAACAAGCCTACATTAAAGTAAAAGATCACTCTGTATCGGGAGAAGAATTTGAATTGTTATTAGATGAAGATCTCCAGTTACTGAAAACGTATCCACAACCCTCTTTAGAATTGCTCCCTAACTATTATGAAAGCGAGGATTATATTTCCCATACTGATGGACAACGAACTTTGTTTGAAAAAGTTTACCAATTTATTAAAAAGAAAGCTTTAAATGATAAAGTAAAACTAATTGAATATTGGCACACAGGAAAAGGAACGGTTTTAGATATTGGTGCAGGAACCGGTGATTTTTTATTAGTTGCAAAAAGTAGAGGATGGAAAGCTGTAGGGATGGAACCTAATAGTAAAGCAAAAACCATCTCAAAGAAAAAGGGAATATGCATTGTAGATAATTATTCAGAGTTAGAAGACCATTTTTTTGATGTGATTACAATGTGGCATGTTTTAGAACATGTTCCAAATTTAGAATTTCAAATAAAAGAGTTAAAACGATTGCTTAAACCTAATGGAACGATAATTATTGCGGTACCTAATTATAAATCATTTGATGCAATTCATTATGGAAAATTTTGGGCTGCCTATGATGTCCCAAGGCACCTTTGGCATTTTTCTAAAGTAGCGATGGAAAAACTTTTTACAAGAGAAAATTTAAAATTAAAAAAAGTTATGCCCATGTGGTTTGATAGTTTTTATGTCAGTTTACTTTCAGAAAAATATAAAACCGGAAAAATGAATCTGTTCTCCGCTTTTTGGGTTGGATTACAATCAAATCTTAAAGGAAGGCAAACAAAAGAATATTCATCCCATATTTACATCTTTAAAAACAGCTAAAACTTATTTTAAACACAATTAACCGATCTTTTTACAATTAACCAACATTTCCATAATTGTTTTAAAATTGTTGATTTAATTCAAAATATGAAGGCTGTTTCTTATCACTAATACTAATAAAAAACCTTAAAAGCATCAATATTAATTATAGTATTGAATTTTATTAAAATAAATCAAATTTGTTAGTTCACTTGGAATTACTACTTTTACCAAAATTTAAATATTAGACAAACAGAATGAAAAAATCAATTTTAGTTTTTGGCTTAATTCTAGCCCTAGCATCTTGTGAAAAAGCAGCCGAACAAAAAGATTTCAAAACGGCTTATGTTGATACTTCAAATCTTCTTGAAGAATATACCGAAGCGAAAGATATCGAAGCAAAATATAAATCAAAAGGGGAAGAAATGGGCAAGCAATTAGAAGCAGAAGTAGCTCGTTTTAGAAGTGAAGCTTCTAGTTTTCAAAAAAATGCTCAAACTTACGGACCACAATGGGCTCAACAAAAAGGAGCTGAATTACAGAAAAAAGAACAAGAGTTGTCTTATGCTCAACAAGCTATCTTACGTCAATTACAAGAAGAAAGTGGAAAAGAGATGGATAGCTTAGTAAAAGATGTAAAAAAATTCATCAAAGATTACGGTAAAGAAAAAGGATATAACTATATATATGGCACAGGTGATGCTGCTTCTGTTTTGTATGCAAAAGAGGAATATGATATCACAAAAGAGATTATTAAATTGCTAAACGATAAATACAAAGCAAAATCTTCAACTGAAACTAAGAAAGAAGATACTGCAGAAGCAAAAAAATAATTGAAATATTATTTCAATACTTTAACCTCTCCTCGTCGAGAGGTTTTTTGTTTATTGATGTCAAAAATAATTTCTATTTAATCAAAAATTTGTATTTTCACATTTCTAAACTCAACGCCAAATGGAAATTACAAACGATGCACGCCAAGTACTTCAATTTATTAATCAAACACAACGGTCTGTTTTTCTGACCGGAAAAGCCGGAACAGGAAAGACTACGCTGTTACGACAGATTATTCAAACTACTCACAAAAACACGGTGGTAGTCGCTCCCACAGGAATTGCCGCGTTAAACGCAGGAGGAGTTACGATTCATTCCATGTTTCAACTACCGTTTAGTGGTTTTATTCCCGAATATATTCCTGGTTCAAGCATCTCTGATTATCAAAAATTTGAAACCAAAAACACGTTGGTCAAGCATTTTCGAATGAGCGGACAAAAGAAAAGTGTTATGCTTAACATGGAATTGCTTATTATTGATGAAGTCAGCATGTTGAGGGCTGATTTGTTAGATGCAATTGATTTTACACTACGAAAAATAAGAAGAAAAGATTTTCCTTTTGGGGGTGTTCAAGTTCTATTTATAGGTGATTTACTGCAATTACCGCCCGTTGTAAAAAATGAAGAATGGCGGGTTTTAAGAAATTATTACCGAGGAATTTTCTTTTTTAATGCAAAAGTAATTCAAGAAAGCCCACCACTTTATATCGAATTAACTAAGATTTTCCGTCAATCTGACGAGCGGTTTATATCGGTATTAAATAACTTGCGAAACAATATGATTTCATCACAGGATATGATGATTTTAAATGATTTTGTAAATCCAAAATTCGACATAAAATCCAATAAAGGTTATATTACATTAACCACACACAATGCAAAAGCAGACGAAATAAATGCAGCTTCTTTAGACGAAATTAAAGAGAAATGTTTCCGATTTAAACCCGAAATTGTGGGAGATTTTCCTGAAAAAATTTATCCGGTTGAAGAAATTTTGCAATTGAAAGTTGGGGCTCAAATTATGTTTATTAAAAACGATTTGTCTCCTGAAAAAAATTATTTCAATGGCAAAATGGGCTTTGTCAAATCATTGTCTGAATGCGAAATTATTATTCATTTTCCGGAAGAAAATAAAATCATAGAAGTCGAAAAATATGAATGGAAAAATATTCGGTATTCCGTTAATGAAAACACAAAAGAAATAGACGAAGAAGTACTTGGTTCTTTTGTGCATTTCCCAATTAAATTAGCTTGGGCGATAACTGTTCATAAAAGCCAGGGATTGACGTTTGAAAAAGCTGTTCTAGATGTCTCGCAGGTTTTTTTACCGGGACAAGCGTATGTTGCTTTATCGCGACTTCGCTCGTTAGACGGGTTGATTTTGCTTAAACCAATTCAAATGAATGGCATTTCAAACGACCAGGAAGTAATGCAATATGCAGAAAATAAAGCCGATAATGAAACCATTGTAAAAACGCTGCAAAAAGAAACGCAACGATTCATTCATGAATACATCAAAAACAGTTTTGATTGGACTGAATTAGCACAAGATTGGCGAAATCATCGTTTTAGTTATTTGGCAAATGCGGAAAAATCTGAGAAAAGTAAACATCAAAAATGGGCTGAAATTCAAGAAAATGCAATTAGCGAGTTAGAAGAACCGGCCAAGAAATTTAGATCGCAATTAAATCGTCTTTTCCAAGTGGAAGAAGTTGATATTTTGTTTATTTCTGAACGAATTAAGGCCGCGTTTGATTATTTTTTTCCAAAAACAGATTCGGTTTTGTTCGATTTACTATTGAAAATGGAAGAAGTCAAACGAAAAAAACGTGTAAAAGAGTATTTTACTGAATTAAGCGAATTGGAAGAAAATCTAACGAAATCAATTCTTCAATTGTTTAAGGCCGTTCGAATGATACAAATACTTACGGATGGAAAAGAAATCAATAAAGAAAATTTGAATTCAGACACCATTAAAAATTACCGAGGTTTAAAAATCGAAGCTGTTCAAGAACATTTTAAAACCATTAAAGTTGACTTAATTGCTGAAGAAGAAGAGGTTAACCTCTATCAATATCTTCCTAAAAAGAAAAAAGCAAACACAAAAGAACCTAAAAAATCGACGGTTCAGGAAACTTATGAACTTTGGCAACAAAAAATGACTATTGAGGAAATCTCAAAAATTCGGGTATTAACGCCACAAACTATTCAGGGCCATTTAGCTAAGCTAATTGAAGCCAAAACTATATCCATCACCGATGTACTTTCTCAAACCAAAATAGAGGAATTATCAGCAGCCTTTGATGGCTACAACGAAGATACTTTGCATGCTTTAAAAGAAGAAGTTGGCGATCAATTTACGTGGGGCGAGTTAAGGATATTTAAGGCGAGTTTGAATCATTAATTTTAATTCAGCCAGTAAACTACTAGAACAGCAGGAACAAAGTAAATCACAATAGTTCGGGCACCGTCATAGTCTTTTGCTAATCGTTGTCCGAAAAGCAAAAAAATCAACGTAATACAACTCATCACGCCGGCATAAAAACCGTATTCTCGCTCACCGTTGTATAGTAACTGAACCATTCCTGCTATAGCTAAAATCCCAGAAATAAGTTCTAAAATCAATATTTTAGCCAAAGCTAACGGAACCATATTTTTGAGAATTGTTTTTGAAAAATGGCCTTTCAACCATCCTAAATTATCGTTCCAATAAAAGAGTTTATCGTAACCGGATTGCAAAAAAGTAATCGCCAAAAAAAGTAATATTAAAAAAGAAGCTGGATTGTTCATAGGTTTATTTTTTATGTATTAAACGGGTTAGTTTGATAGATAAATCAGTTAAAATAATTTTTGCATTCCCATTGCGTTCAATGTGGTAAATAGCGTCGTTTAGTTCTTTGTAAATGTTTATAATGTTATTGCCGTTTACAAATGGGGCAAAGTTTTCCAATTTAAATTTTTCAACTTTTGGTTCTAAATAAACCAATGAAGTTGCTTGATAGTTTAACAATAAGGCTTGACGAAACATTTCCAAACAATATGTCAAAAATTTCTTTTGCGTTTCACGACCCATTTTTGCTATTTCCTCACTCCATTCAATTAATTCATGAATAGCCGCGGCATTTCCTTTCGCTTTAAAAGCAGCACGAACCCAGATTACAAACCATTGTTCAAAAGGTAAATCCTCGTTGTCTTCACTAATTAATTTCAGAGCTTTATTGTAATTTCCTTGTGCTTGGCGAGCAATTTTAGAAGCGGTATTTTGGTCTAATTTCTTATATTTTACTAAGGCTTCAGCAATTACTTGTTCAGGTAAACCATTAAAGTCTAAAACCTGACAGCGTGAACGAATTGTTTGAATTAAGTCTTCTTCATTTTCGGTAATTAGAATGAAAACAGTTCTGTCAGTAGGTTCTTCTAAAATTTTCAACAATTTATTGGAGGCTTCAATATTCATTTTGTCGGCCATCCAAATAATCATGACTTTATAACCGCCTTCATATGATTTTAGAGAAAGAGATCTAACTATTTCCTGAGCATCGTCGACCCTAATTTCTCCTTGTTTGTTTTTAACATCCAGTATTTTAAACCAATCAAAAAGGCCACCGTACGTATTCTGATTTAAAAATTCTCGCCATTCCTGAATAAAATCAATGCTTTTGGGTTTAGATTTTACCTCATCAGTAGTAACTGTGGGATAAATAAAATGTAAATCAGGATGAGCAAAATGAAGAAATTTTAAATTACAAGATTCATTTCCGCCAGAATTTTCAGCTCCATTATTCGAGCATAAAAGATATTGAGCGTAAGCTATAGCCATAGGCAAAGTGCCTGATCCTTCCGGGCCCACAAAAAGTTGAGCATGCGGAATTCTTCCCAGTTGAACACTTTGAGTAAGGTGGTTTTTGATATGTTCTTGTCCTAGTATTTCTGAAAACTGCATAAAGCAAATATAAACTATTTTTTTGCCTAAAAAAATGCTGTGTTAAACAGATTCAAACTTTAAAATCTTACTTTAAAAGGCAATTATATAAATAGCTAATACACAAAAACACATTATTTTCTTACTTTAATCTACAAAACAAGCCTTTTTGTCGTTCGTCTTTATTACCTTTGTCTCCGTGAATGTTGAACCCCAAAGCTTTATATCATTCAAATATGAGTACGTATATGAATCTAAAAAGATGTAAGAACGCACTTTTTATTGTTTTTTTAATTTTCTCCTCTTGGAGTAACGCACAATTGACTGTTCCGTTTAAAGAACGTTACAAAGTCAATGTAAAAGGCGATATGACTATTATTGCCAATTCTGTACTGAATAGGATTGATAAAAAAAATTCCACAAATATGCCATTTAATGACAAAACATTTGAAACACTTTCAAATGATGAAATGGATATGGAATATATCGATATTGATACAGATAAGGAAACTTTTTCTTCTAGTAGTGCTGCTTTGTTTTTGAAGAATGAAGAATCGAAAAAAATCATTTATGCCGGTCTATATTGGTCTGCAACCTATAAATATGAAAGTGGTTATAAAAAAGGAGAAGATAAATTTGTTGCTTTTGATAAAACAAGAGAGTTTTTTGATGAAGTATTGGTCAAATTTCCAACGCAAAAAGAATATAAATCGATTAAAGGAGAAATTATTTTTGATGGAATAAAAGATAAAAACCTCAAAGAAGTTGCTCCTTATACTGTTTATGCTGACATTACACCCTATGTGAAAGAATTAGAAAATCCATTTGGATTTTATACAGTTGCAAACATAAAAGCAACTCAAGGCACATTAATTGGCGGTTCTGCTGCAGGGTGGACAATTATTTTTGTGTATGAAGATTTATCCATGACCGAAAAGTATATCAGTTCCTACGATGGTTTTGCCGGAGCATCCAGTGAAAGAGTTGACATTAATTTTAAAAATTTTGAAACCCAACCGGAAGGAGATGTTATTGTAAAACTTGCCTGTTCTGCTTTAGAAGGTGATTTTAATGTGGATGGAGATTTATTAATGTTTAGTTCTTCAACAAATACCAGTCTTTCAAATATTAAAACCGGAACACGAAAATACAGCAACTTTTTTGACAGTTCAATTACAATTGAAGACGAAAATTTTCAATATCGAATTCCGGACAGTAAAAACACGTTGGGATATGATGCGTTGATTACAACTTTACGCAATCCAAACAATTCTAAAATAGGCAATAATGCTAAAGATGCCAGAGTCAGCTTCAAATCTTCAGGCGATGTTTTTTATATGTTCTTCTGTGCGTTAAACATTGAAATCAAACCTTCTAAAATTCAAATTGAACAACCGCAAGACAATACTAAAGTAGTTTTTGAAGACAAAAAATTCAAATTGGTTGATAAAACCACCAATAAAGAAATTATTCAGGAACCAAGTCCTCAAACAATTGCCGAAAACGCATTTAAGCCAAAAGTTGCTGAAACCGAGACAAGTTTGAAACCAGAGGTAAAAGCGGTAACAAAATCAAAAGATAAGTCAACAAAACCAAACGCAACTTCAGTTCCAAGTACAACTGATATTGTGGCAAACACAAATTCAAAGCCTAAGGAAAAGGAAGTTGCTAAAAAATCACCTGAAGCAAAAGTTGTAACCTCATCCGGCACTATAAATTCAGAGAAAAGCGAGAATCTATCTGCACAATCAAGCGAGAAACAAAAACCGGTTGATTCTAAATTAGTTTCTACTACCGAATTGAAAAAGGAAGATAAAAAATCTAATTCTCTGGAAAATTCAGTCAATAATTCAGTTCAACGATTAAACAATATTGACATGCCTAAAGGCTATTATCTAGTAGCCAATGTTTTTAATGAACGTGTAAATGCCGCAAAATTTATGATGAAACTTAGGGATAGAGGACTCGACCCTAATTATTTTACCAGTCCTGAAAATAACTTTATGTATGTTTATCTGGATTTTGTAAATACGAGAGCGGAAGCAGATGCTTTACGGGAATCTAAACTAAAAAACACATATTTTGAGGAATTGTGGATTTTAATTGTCAATATTACGGAATAAAACCAAAACATGATTTAAATCAAATATAGTTAATTTTTAAAAAATTATATTTGTGAAAATTTGACATAACAACTAAAATTTATAAAAATGAAAACCCTTTTTGATTTTAATTTCAACAACAAAAAAGCATTAATTAGAGTTGATTTTAATGTGCCTTTAGATGAAAAGTTTAATGTAACTGATGCCAATAGAATTGAGGCTGCTAAACCTACAATAGATAAAATTTTAGCAGATGGTGGAAGTGTTATTTTAATGTCACACTTAGGTCGTCCAAAAGGGGTGCAAGACGAATTTTCTTTACGTCATATTGTGGTAAAAATTTCAGAAGTTTTAGGTGTTCCGGTTCAATTTGCGTCAGATTGTATTGGTGAAATTGCTGAAAAAGCGGCTAATAATTTAAAAGCAGGCGAAGTATTACTTTTAGAAAATCTTCGTTTTTATAAAGAAGAAGAAGCAGGAGATTTAGAATTTTCAAAAAAATTAGCTTCTTTGGGTGATATTTATGTGAATGATGCATTCGGAACCGCTCACAGAGCTCATGCTTCTACGACCATAATTGCTCAGTTTTTTCCAAATCATAAATGTTTTGGTATGTTGTTGGCTAAAGAAATTGAAAGTTTAAATAAGGTTTTGAAAAATAGTGTAAAACCGGTAACAGCAGTACTTGGTGGTTCAAAAGTTTCATCAAAAATTACGGTCATCGAAAATATTTTAGACAAAGTTGACCATATGATTATTGGAGGCGGAATGACTTTTACTTTTATCAAAGCATTAGGCGGAAAAGTAGGGAATTCAATTTGTGAAGATGATAAATTACAATTAGCATTGGATATTTTACACATGGCTAAAGAAAAAAATGTACATATCCACATTCCGGTTGATGTAGTTGCTGCAGATGCTTTTTCAAACGACGCTAACACACAGATTGTTGATGTGCGTGAAATTCCGGACGGATGGCAAGGATTAGATGCCGGACCAAAATCATTGGAAAATTTTAAAGCCGAGATTATGAATTCAAAAACCATTTTATGGAATGGTCCTTTAGGTGTTTTTGAAATGGAAGCCTTTGCTCACGGAACGATAGCTTTAGGAAATTATATTGCTGAATCAACCGCTAATGGAGCATTTTCTTTAGTAGGTGGAGGTGATTCAGTTGCTGCGGTTAAACAATTCGGATTAGAAGATAAAATGAGTTATGTTTCTACCGGTGGTGGAGCAATGTTGGAAATGCTTGAAGGAAGAACCTTGCCGGGAATTGCGGCAATTTTAGATTAAAGAGTACTTTTAACAATAAATAAACAGTTTTTATCGTTGTATATATTTATGTTTGCAAGAACAGATAATCATCTGATAAATAAAAGATTACCAACAACAATGAATTTACGAAATACCACACTCGCCACCGTTTTACTTTTTTCTACTTTGTTTCATGCTCAAGATACTACAATTGTGAGCATTAATCAAAAAGTTGAACCTAAAATTTCTTATTTAGATTCTATTAAGCAAAGCTTTGTTAAGCATGAAGTTGCTTCTTGTGTAGACGAACGTTGGATGAGTGAATTAAGCAATCAGGATTTGTTTAACGAAATGATTGCAGATATCCAAAATGTGAATCCTGAAAATAATGTAGACTATGATTTATCAACTGATTTATTAAAAGAACGGTTGAAAATTTTAGATTCTAAATCGGCTTTTCATATTGAATACAACAAAGGTTTAGAGAATATCATTAAGCACTATCTTAAAAACAGAAAAAAAGCATACGAGCGATTGATGTCATTGTCTCAATACTATTTTCCAATTTTTGAAGAGTCATTAGCTAAATACAATGTTCCGTTAGAAATTAAATATTTAGCCGTTGTTGAATCGGCTTTAAATCCGTTAGCTGTTTCTAAAGCCGGGGCTACCGGTTTGTGGCAATTTATGTACGGAACCGGAAAGCAATATAATCTAGATATTACTACCTATACAGATGAACG
>JAKLIC010000230.1 GCA_022709825.1 Bacteroidota bacterium
GTTGGTTTGGTATAATCAGCAATCGAACAGTTAATTCAATAAAAAACAGTTTGATTTACAAAGTAATTTCAGGCCTTATTGCCTTGGTGACGCTAGTTAGCGGTGTTGTAACAATAATAGTTGGTTACGACCAGACTCTTGAATTTGTAAACAGACTAATAGGAAAATAAATGGAAGCTGATTAGCCCACGCTTCACAGCCACACACATTGCCAAGCCCCACGAGCCAACGCTAAATCCAAAGCTTGTCAAAGAGTGTGTCTGTCCGAACGCACGGGAGACAGTACAGCAAAATTGATTGATAATGAGATAAATAAACAATAATCGCCAGTGCCTAACAAGCGGTCATACGCCATAGGGGTTTCAGTGGTAAGGCAAGTGTATCTCTCGCTGGCAAGTTCTGTAACGGGTGATAGTGACGTAGCTCCGATTTCCCCTACGGCGCATACCGCCGACCGTTGTGCAAAATTGCAAAAAGAGCATCGTGCTAAAATAATCACCAAGAAATGTTTCCTTTAATGAAACTTGTTTCGTATATTTGCGGATAAGTATATGAAAGTACATTTGATTAAAAAACAGTCGATTGAGGATTATAGCCTAAAAAATGCCAGGGGACGTGTATCCTTTGAGATTTGGTTGTCGATTATAAAACGAGTTGATTGGAACGAACCGAATGAGATTATTTCGACTTTTAATAGCGCAG
>JAKLIC010000231.1 GCA_022709825.1 Bacteroidota bacterium
CACAATTAAAAACAAAATTAATATTCAAAATTGACACATCGAGTCAAATTGATTTCTTAAAATTTAATATCGTAAACTGGTTCTTCAACAATTTCAGGAACTAATTGATTATAAACAACTTTTCCGTTTTCGTCGAAAGCTACAACTGAACGAGCCATCAAACCGGCCAGCGGACCTTCCAACATTAATACACCATAATCGGTTGCAAAATTGTTGTATCGAAAATCTGAAGCTGTCACTACGTTTTCGAGACCTTCAGCACCGCAAAATCTGCTTGCAGCAAATGGTAAATCTTTTGAAACACATATTACTACTACGTTTTCGTTTTGTGATGCATATTTGTTAAAATTACGCACTGATGTAGCACAAACTCCGGTATCAATACTTGGAAAAATATTTAAAACCACTCGTTTGCCTTTGTAATCGCTTAAACTAATTTCGTTTAAACCTGATGCTACTAATTTAAAATCAGGTGCTTGTGAGCCTACTTCAGGTAAGCTTCCACTAATCTTTACCGGTGTACCTTTAAATGTTACTGTTGCCATTTTATTTTGATAAATTTATAAATTATACTATTTTAATTTTTACAATAATAACAT
>JAKLIC010000232.1 GCA_022709825.1 Bacteroidota bacterium
CAAAACACAGCCGACTGGCGGGGCGAAGTGACGGAAGAAATCAAATGGAACGGAAATAGTGCACCGGATGGCACTTATTTTTATGTGCTTCATTTGAATGACCCCAATTATAACAAACCGTATCAAGGGTTTTTGTATATCACGCGTTGAGTTTACTTGCTTAAACCATAGTAATCGAAGCATCCTACCCTCGAAGGGTTCCAAACCCTTCGAGGGTTCATAGCTCTCGAAGCCCCCCAAACTTTGTCACCGCCATCTTTGTCATGCTGACGAAGGAAGCATCTCCCCAAACTTTGTCTTCTTAACACTCAATCCAATTGATTAGCACACTGTCAGGCTGAGCCTGTCGAAGCCCCCCAAACTTGTCCTCACAAACTTTGTCATGCTGACGCAGGAAGCATCTCTAATCACTATCTTTACAAAAACTTTCAAAAATGAATCGCACTCAAAAATTCGTCATCGCCCTATCCATAATCAGCACAATCGTTGTCACAATCGCCCTTAACAATCCTTCCTTAGCCGTAGCAATTGGAATGTCCAATGCCCCAATCGATGAAGACCTGCAATACTACGACCCCGAA
>JAKLIC010000233.1 GCA_022709825.1 Bacteroidota bacterium
GTTTAGCAGCTTCCCAATCGAGGAGCATTTGTTGAGCTTCTAAAATAGAAGGAGCATTTTTCTTGGCTTCCTCTTCCTTTTGACCTTGGGCAATTAAATCATTTATTTCGGCTTTATATTGTTTATCAAAAGCTACATAAAAATTACCGACTAACTTATCCCCTTTTAATCCGGTTGATTCAGGTGTTTGTCCGTTTCCGAATTTTTGCCAAGCCAACATGGACTTACAAATATGAATTCCGCGGTCATTAATGATTTGAGTTTTATAAACTTTTTTACCAGAAGCTTTAATGATTTTTGCCACTGAAAAGCCTAATAGATTATTTCTTATATGGCCTAAATGCAAAGGTTTATTAGTATTTGGAGAAGAATATTCCACCATCATTGCCTTCTCCTTTTCATTTTGAGAAACAAATCCAAAAGTTGGATTGTTTTTAATTTCAGAGAAAAACTTACTATAATAAGAATCAGAAATAACAATATTTAAAAATCCGGAAACTACATTAAATTTTTCAACCTCAACTACATTTTCAACTAAAAAAGTCCCTATTTTATTTCCAATTTCTGTTGGGT
>JAKLIC010000234.1 GCA_022709825.1 Bacteroidota bacterium
TTTTCGACACTGTAGGGTCTGTAACCACGTGAATTACAGTTATTTGATGTTTCAGTGCAACTGCCTCTGCATGTCGCTGAATAAAATCACCGTTTTGAGGAAGAACCAGCGAAGGATACCAACTGTTTAAGAATAATATGTGCAGTTTTTTTTTGTTCAAGTTGGATATAGTACTTTAGTGAGCTAAATTAAATTACTTTTTGAACATATAGCAAGGAATGGAAATAAAGCATGTATTTTTTGATCTGGATCATACCTTGTGGGATTTTGAAAAAAATTCGCGCCTGGCTTTTGCATTTATATTTGAAAAATATGAATTAAACATCAACAAACCGATGTTTGATGAAATATACCAGCCCATCAATGAAAAGTACTGGAAACTGTACCGGGAGGAAAGAATCTCTAAAGAAGATCTTCGTTATCAGCGGCTCAAAGAGAGTTTTGACCTCATGGAATTTCAGGTCAGCGATGAGATCGTTCATCTGCTTGCTCATGATTACATTGAGAATCTGGCAAACTATAACCACGTTTTTGAAAATACCTATGTCGTTCTGGATTATCTGCAAAGCAAAT
>JAKLIC010000235.1 GCA_022709825.1 Bacteroidota bacterium
TGCGGCGATGTTAATAATATTTTTCCTCATTAAAACAGCTAATAGATGAAATTGCAATGTATGATTTTGTAATGCTAATTAATGAGAATTTCTGACCACATTATCAGGTAAAATAAATTTGATTTACATGTTTCCATAGCGTAAATTTGATTAAGAATCCTCGGATTAATAAAAATATAGGAGGTCCCTGAAAATCCTTTAAAGAGTAAGGAGTGAAAGCTGAAAAACTAAAGAGTAGGCAAACATTATAACCTTAAATATGAAAAAAAATCTTTTGCTTCTGACGGTAATGTGCATGTTCACATTTCCGGTATTAAACGGCCAGCTGAACAAGGGAAGTATAATGACAGGACTCACCTCAACATTTGGTACACATGTAATGTACGAAGGAGGAGTAAATACGGGGACTAATATCTGTTCTTTCGGAGTAACAACCTACAAATACGATGGAGAAGCTGAGTACAGGGACATTTCTTTTAATCTTCAACCACGGATTGGTTATTTTGTAATCGACAATTTAGCTGTCGGATTAGATTTTGTTTTCTCCTC
>JAKLIC010000236.1 GCA_022709825.1 Bacteroidota bacterium
CTAGTAAAATCTTTTTGTCGATATCCGATAGCTTTATATCTCTACGAGACATCACGATTTCGGCGGTTTCAAAAGCCTTGGCTGGTTGATAAACTGTAAAACCGCTGGCTCCGCCCCAGGCAAAACAAGGTACAAAGTTGCGAGGAAATCCGCTGCCAAAAATGTTGGAGCTTACACCTACAACTGTTCCGGTGTTAAACATGGTGTTGATTCCACATTTTGAGTGGTCACCCATTATTAGTCCGCAGAACTGCAAACCAGTTTTGGCAAAACCTTTTTTCTGGTAGTTCCAGATTTTTACCTCAGCGTAGTTGTTTTTTAGGTTTGAGTTGTTGGTGTCAGCACCTAGGTTGCACCATTCTCCGATTACGGAGTTGCCTAGGAATCCGTCGTGCGCCTTGTTGGAGTAACCAAAAATTACGCTGTTGTTCACCTCTCCGCCAACCTTTGAGTGTGGGCCAATTGTAGTTGGACCGTAGATTTTTGCGCCCATTTTTAAGGCAGAATGTTCGCCAAGGGCGAAAGGTCCACGTACAAT
>JAKLIC010000237.1 GCA_022709825.1 Bacteroidota bacterium
ACATTAAAGGCTGCATTCCATAAATTAGTTTTAACAATTCCGTCAGATCCAAAAGTAGCGTCTAAATCTCCGGGTTGTTGACCAATGCTTGTAAAGAAACTTAAAAAAGCGATTACTAAAAAGTAATTTTTATTCATAAATAGGTAATTTAAAAAATTTTTCAAAAGTAGTCTTTTCGTTTCAAAAAAACGAATAGTAAAACACTTTTTCTTACTTTTTTTATAATTAAAATAGGGCAGAAGCTCAACAAGTAAAATAAATCAAAACCAATCATCCCCTTTGTCACACTGAGCCTCTCGAAGACCCCCAAATTTGTTTCATCATCTATATCTCCATCCTTTGTCATGCTGACGCAGGAAGCATCTCAATCCGCTAATTCGCTAATCATCTCAATCCGCTAATCATCTAATTCGCTAATCCCTAAATTCGCTAATTCGCTAATCATCTAATCCGCTAATCATCTAATAGGAATGTCCAGTGTCCCAATCGATGAAGACCTGCAATACTACGATCCCGAAATCGATACAATC
>JAKLIC010000238.1 GCA_022709825.1 Bacteroidota bacterium
TCGTGATTAATCCAATACCAATAATTCTAATTTTTTTCTTCATAGCTGTTTCGCTGATTGTGTCGTTGTTTTTATAATGCCCGCTAACGGTCGAGGCTAAAAGCTGGCGGGCATTTCGGAGCAATCCATTGTCAACCTGCGAAAGTGTTTATTAGTTGCAATGCCTCTCAAATTGGCACTTTCCGCCCGCTTGATTTTAGCCTTTGTTATCGGTATCTTTTTATTGTTTTCCTGTTCCATCTTTATAATCAAATTCTGTGTTAAACTCTCCATTTGCATGATACCATTTCCATATTCCTATTCGCTTGTCTTTTTTATACTGTCCTTGTAATTTAAGATTACCATTTTCATAATATTCTTTGTATTCACCAGTTTTCCCAATGGAAGAAACGCTACCTCCTTTGTAAATAATATTTAATTGACTTGATATATTTTTAATACTGCCATTGTCATAGTATTCAGTAACGGTCATTTCTATTAGCGTGTCTTTCTTTACTTCTTTGTCTGTGAATGTTAGTT
>JAKLIC010000239.1 GCA_022709825.1 Bacteroidota bacterium
ACACTATTATTTCCTAAAGCTCTGTCAATTCCAATATAACTCATTGCTTCAAGCATTTCTGAAGTAAAAATCCTTTGAGACGAAGAACTCCACACATTTAAAAAGTATCGTTCAAAATCACCTAATGGAAATTTAGCACGATAATCATTTAATTGTGCTTGAGACATGTTGGGATTCCAATAATCTTCGGCATTCCCTTCTTTGCTGAATCGATAATCAAAATAAATCGTTTTGCTTGTTCTGTCCATATAGCTTTCAAACAGCTTGTAAAGAATATGAGACTTTGCAGAAACGGTGGAGTCAATAACGCCTATAGCATTCGGAATATTACGAATAGAACCATCAAGCTGAACAAAGAATTTTGGATTCTTCATGTCAAAGATTTCTGAAAACGTATATCCGGTAATATTTGAAACAATACCACTGAATGATGAAATTGCACGAATAACAGAAACATCATTTCCTTTGTCATCGGTTATTCTGATCTTCTTTTCCAATATGTTTTTCTTGC
>JAKLIC010000024.1 GCA_022709825.1 Bacteroidota bacterium
TTTTGGAACGGTTGAAGCGGTTAAAACTGTTTCAGATTTATTTTTACCTGTTTCAGGAGAAATTATTGAATTTAATGAAGAGTTGGAATCTAATCCTGAAAGTGTAAATACTGATCCTTATGGAAAAGGTTGGATGGTAAAAGTAAAAGTTTCCAATGTAGATGATTTTGATGATTTATTAGATAGTCAAGCTTATAAAGAGTTGATTGGTGCTTAAAAAAAAGATATTGCTATTTTTATTAGTTCTTTGGTTGGTTTTTGTAACAACCTTAAGTCTGATAAGTTTGAATAGTTTTTCTAAAGTACAAATCAAAGGGGGAGACAAATACGTTCATTTTATCTTTTATTTTGTTTTAACAGGTTTATTAATTTTGAATTTAATGTCAAAATTTAATTTTAGAAATGCGGTTTTTATTTCTGCTATTTCTGCTGTTTTTTATGGCATAATTATTGAAGTATTACAAGGGGTTGTTACAACCTATAGAGAGCCTGAAATATTAGATATTTTATTTAATTCACTTGGATGTATTTTTGCAGCATTCTTGATGATTAAAAACCATAAAAGGTTAAATTTTATAAAATAATTTTAAAGTTTTTTTTAATTAGCTATATTAGCATCTCAAATTACATATTATGGAACTAAAAAAGAATCCAAATGTTGACCCAAAAAGAAATAGTTCACTCTATTTCCAATTAGGATTGGCGGCAATTGTTGCCTTGTCTTATATGGCAATTGAATTGAAAACATACGAAAAAGATTTGTCCGGGTTAACCCAAAAAGTTGACAATAGTTTTTTAGATGAAGAAGTGCCTATCACTCAACAATTGAATACGCCACCACCTCCACCACCACCTCCACCACCTGCTGCTCCTGAAGTTATTAAAGTGGTTGAAGATAAAAAGGAGATCAAAGAAATGAACATCCAATCTACAGAAACAAACCAACAAGAAGTTGTTGTGAAAGCTGAAAAAGTTGTTGTAGTAGAAGAAGAAGTTGAAGTTGATGTACCATTTGCAATTATTGAAGATGTGCCCTTATTCCCTGGTTGTGAAGGCGTTGCAAAAGACAAAAGAAAAGACTGTTTTCAAGAGAAAATACAAGCTCATATTAGAAAAAATTTCCAATACCCGGAAGCTGCATTAGATGCTGGACATCAAGGTAAAGTATTTGTGAGTTTTGTAATTGAGAAAGACGGAAGTGTAACTATTGCAAACATGAGAGCACCTTATCCAACATTGGAAAAAGAAGCTCAACGTATCATGTCTAAATTGCCAAAAATGATTCCTGGAAAACAAAGAGGTAAACCGGTAAGGATGACAATGAGTATTCCAATTACCTTTAAATTAGACCAATAAAATAATAAAAAACAGATAAACCTAAATCCACTCGAACTCGAGTGGATTTTTTTTTGGCACAAAAATTGGATTGCATTAAAAATAACTAATCCATTTTAACCATGAGAAATTTAGATCAATACCCACGCGTAAACCACAACAGCAAACTTTATTTTCAACTTGGACTTATTGCCAGTTTAATTGCTGTGTATTTTGTTATCGAACTAAAATCACCAATTTCTGAGTTTGTAGTTGAGTCAAAAAAAGAAGTGGTAGATATTTCAGAAAAACCTTTTCAAGAGACCTTTCAGGTTGAAAAAGAAATTAAGGAAGTGTTTGAAAAAGCAAAAATAGATAAAGTTCCTAGTAAACCAATCTTAAATAAGTTTAGAGAAGTTCCGAATACAACTATTGAGCCGATACAAACGGATGTAACTTCACCGGATGATACAGAAGACAATAAATTGCTTTTGAAACCTATTGAAACAAAAGCTGTTGTGTTAATTCCAACAGAAAATAAAATTATTGATAGATGGGCTTTGGAAGAAGTCCCAGCTTTTAAGGCTTGTGCTAAATTAAAAGGACCTGCAAGAGAAACCTGTTTTAATGAGCAAATGGCTAATTTTTTAATTTCTAATCTGGAATATCCTGAAAAGGCCAAAGAAAATGGGGCTCAAGAATCTATATTGGTAGAATTTATAATTAATACGGATGGTTCAGTTTCTAATGTTAAACCCGTATTTGAAGAAAAAGTAATGAACAAAGAGCTTGAAAAAGAAGCGTTACGGGTTATCAAAAAATTGCCAAAATTTGAGCCCGGGAAACAAGCCGGACAACCGGTTAGAGTAAGATATACCATACCAATCACTTTTAAAATTAAAAAATAAAATATTTAAGTATAAAAAGCATCCCACTTCGGTGGGATTTTTTATTTTTACACTATGGATATTAAACAATTTTTAGATTCGACCTATTTAAAGACTCCAACTCAAGCAGGGTTGTCTTTTGAAGAAAATAAAAAAATAGTTGAAGGTTTTATAGCCGAAGCTATCGAAGAACATTTTAAATTAATTATGATTCGACCGGATATGGTCTCTTTAGCAAAAAAAATGATTGCTAAGGCTGAATCTAAAGTTCTGATTGGTACAGTTATTGGTTTTCCGGAAGGAACATTTTCCATTGAAGAAAAATTAGCGGAAGCAACTCAAGCCATAGAAGACGGAGCAGACGAATTAGATTATGTTTGCAACTATGAAAAATTTAAAAAGGGCGATAGTCAATATGTTAAAGAAGAAATTTTAAAATGTACACAACTCGGTATCAGTCACCATAAAACTGTAAAATGGATTATTGAAGTGGCAGCATTATCTGACCAACAAATAATTCAACTCTCAACACTTATCAAAAATGTAGTGATAGCTAACTTCAAAGAAGAGCAGTATCAAGATGTCTTTGTGAAATCTTCTACTGGATTTTATAAAACGGAAGCCGGAAAACCAAATGGTGCAACTGTTCCAACTATCATTATGATGTTAGAAAACAGCTCTCCACTTCCCGTGAAAGCGGCAGGAGGAGTAAGAACTTATGAGGAAGCAATCGAAATGATTTCTTTAGGTGTAAAACGAATTGGTACATCTTCTGCAAAAGCAATTGCTCATGGAAACATTTCAGAAAGTAATTATTAAAAATTGAATTCATTTAAATGAAAAAATATAGTACGTATTTCGTCTTAGTTCTATTTTCTGTTTCACTTTGGTCACAGGTCAAAAGCACAGAGCAGTTTCCTGTATTTCCAACTTGTGAAGGTAAATTTAATAAAGAATTAGAAAATTGTTTTTATGCTGAAGTGCAACAAAATATTTTTTCTAAATATAAAGTTCCTGATAAAATTTTAGAAAAGGATTACAAAGGCAGTTTTTTTGTCTTGTTTGAAGTAAATAATCAAGGAAAATTTATATTGCAATACGCAAATGCCCCTTTCACTGAATTAAATGATGAATGCAAGCGGGTTTTCAACGAAATGCCTCAAATTGTACCGCCAACATATGGTGGTAATCCAACTTATGCAAGATATTCTATTAAAATTTCAATTCCTTTAAAAGATGCTAACTCAATTTCAAATGTTCTCTCAGAAAACAATGAAAATTTAAACACTGTTGTTGTTGACGAAAAAAGCAAACAACTAAATGAATTAGACAGTATTCGCTACTCAAAGTTTGAAAATCCTCAGTTTAAGAGCAATTTAAACATTCCATTTTCACACAGTTTTTATGCACAGTTTGATAAGGAGATGAATCAGTTGGGAGCCAACAATCATACTGCTTCAAAACCATTAACTTATGCAGAAGTGAATCAATATTATGATTTGGCACAAGCAAATCAAAAATTGATGAAAAATAAAACAGGCTGGTGGGGTAGAAAATTATGGAATGAATACATTCTTGAAATACAAGGGGATAATTATTGGTTTACATTAAATCCAATTTGGGATTTAAGAGTAGGGAAAAGTAACCCAAGTGTTTCGGATTATACTTATCAAAATACCAGAGGAATTCAAATCCAAGGAGGGATTGGAAAAGAAGTGAATTTTACAACATCGATATACGAAAGTCAGGGGCGTTTCGCAGATTACTATAATAATTATGCCGAAAGTATTAAGCCTTCCGGAGGAAATCCTGCCATTATTCCCGGTATTGGAATTGCTAAAGAGTTTAAAACAGATTCCTATGATTTTCCTTTAGCAGATGCAAATATTACCTATACACCAAGTAAGTTTTTTGATTTCCAATTAGGATATGGACGAAATTTTATAGGTGATGGTTACCGATCGCTTTTTACAAGCGATGGAGCCAGCCCATATCCCTATTTTAAAATTAATACCAAATTTTGGAAAATTAAATATACCAATACGTATATGTGGTTGAAAGATGTTACTCCGGAAGCCACCGTGGACGGAACTTATGCCTCTAAATATATGGCCAATCATTATTTAAGTTGGAATGTTTCCAATCGTTTGAATATAAGTTTTTTTGAATCAGTTGTTTGGACAGATACGAATGGACGTGGCTTTGATTTTAGTTTTGTCAATCCAATTATTTTTTATCGTTCTGTTGAATTTAATTCATCCTCCAAAACAGGAAATGCTTTGTTGGGGATTGCATCAAAATATAAGTGGAATAACCATATCAATCTTTACGGTCAATTCCTGATTGATGAATTTTCTGTAAGTGATGTGAAAGCAGCAAATCAAAGTTGGAGAAATAAATTTGGATATCAAATAGGAGTAAAATATTTTAATGCTTTTAAGGTGGATAATTTACTTTTCCAACTAGAATACAACCATATTCGACCTTATGTGTATTCTCATAGCACACCTATTACTAATTATGGTCATAATAATCAGAGTTTAGGTCACCAATGGGGTGGAAATGCGAAAGAATTATTAGCAATTGCAAGATATCATCATGGAAGATGGTTTGGTGATTTAAAACTGACTTACGGCGTAAGAGGATTAGATTTTGACACCCCCGAAAATGATAACAATTATGGTGGAAATATTTATAAAAGTTATAACGAGAACCGTCCTTTTGACACTGATGTAAAAGTGGGTCAAGGGAATGAGACGACAATATTTATCGCCGATTTTCAAGCCGGTTATTTAATTAATCCGACAAATAATTTAAAACTTTTTGGCAGCTTAATCTACAGAAATTTTGACCCAACTCAAAATACCTTGACAACTTTTAAAGAAACGACCACTTGGTTTTCTGTAGGAGTAAGAGCTGATTTATTTAATTTTTATTTTGATTATTAAACAGAAATTTTCAAGTTAATTTTTAACATCTATTTTATAAATTGTTAGATTCTATTTAAAGTTTCTAATTTGTATCTTTGACGCAGTTTTTAAAATTAAGAAAACCGCATTGAATACAATTCAAAATTCTTTTACTGCCAAATCGCTTTATGTTGATTTTAAAGAAATCACTAAAGCAGGTTTATCTGTTAGTGTTGTTTTTTCATCTATTGCCGGATATTTTCTTGGAATATTGGACATTTCATCATTCAGTTGGATAACTTTGTTTATGCTGGCTGTTGGAGGATATTGTATGGTTGGAGCTTCCAATGCATTCAATCAAATCATCGAAAAAGATTTGGATAAATTGATGGATAGAACAAAAAACAGACCTATCGCAGCAGGAAGAATTTCAGTCAATACCGGATTTATAATTGCTTCTGCTCTTACTTTACTTGGCTTAATTATTCTATATAACATCAACCCGAAAACGGCTATGTTTGGTGCGGTTTCTATTTTTTTATATACAAGTATTTATACCCCTTTAAAAACCGTTACGCCACTTTCTGTTTTTGTGGGAGCAATACCGGGAGCAATACCGTTTATGTTGGGTTGGGTCGCCGCTACAGATGAGTTCAGCTTAGAAGCAGGAACGTTATTTTTAATTCAGTTTTTTTGGCAGTTTCCACATTTTTGGGCAATTGGCTGGTTTTTGTTTGATGATTATAAAAAAGCCGGGTTTTTTATGTTGCCAACCGGTAAAAAAGATAAAGGGACAGCCTTACAAACTATATTATACACCATTTGGCTGATTATTACATCTTTATTACCCGCAATTTTTCCTTATATAGGCATAATAGGAAGTCGATTATATTTGTCGCCAATTTCAGCAATTATTGTATTTTTGCTCGGAATTTGGATGTTGTATTACGCTTTTGAGTTATATAAAAAAAGAGACAGTATAGCTGCCCGAAAATTAATGTTGGTAAGTGTAAGTTATATTACCCTTCTTCAACTAGTTTATATTGCGGATAAATTTTTAAGATAATTATGGAAATGACAAGTCAGGAACACCTAGAACGAAAAGGACAATCCTATAAATTGTTGTTGTGGTTTGCGATGATTAGTATGGTTATGATGTTCGCCGGTTTAACCAGTGCCTATGTAGTAAGCTCAAGTAGAAAAGATTGGTTAAAAGATTTCGAAATGCCTGCTGCTTTTATCATTAGCACATTAGTAATTATTTTGAGTAGCATCACTTTTCATTTAGCCGGAAAATCAATTAAGGCAAATAACAGAAGTGTAACAACAATTTGGCTTTTATCCACTTTAGGATTAGGTATTTTATTTGTAGTATTCCAATTTTTAGGATTCAATCAAATCATTCAAAACGGTTATTTTTTTACCGGTAGCGAGAGTAATGTTACGACTTCATTTCTTTACATTGTTGTAATTCTTCACTTAGCTCACCTTTTTGGAGGGCTGATTGCACTTTTAATTATAATTTATAATCATTTTAAACAAAAATACAATTCGACTCAAACCCTTGGAATTGAGCTAGGTGCGATGTTTTGGCATTTTCTTGATATCTTATGGATATTGTTGTTTTTATTTTTCTATTTTTACGAATAGAAAAAAAATGTAAATTTGGGAACTTTTTAACTAATAACTATATATGGGAGCGACAGTTACGACAACTGAAGAAAAAATCTGGAATGGTGGCAATGAGCCAATGAAAGCCAGTTATGGTAAATTGATGATGTGGTTTTTCATTTTATCAGATGCCTTGACCTTTACAGGATTTCTTGCAGCTTATGGTTTTTCAAGATTTAAATTTATTGATAGCTGGCCAATTGCCGATGAAGTGTTTAATCACTTTCCGTTTTTACACGGACAAGATTTGCCAATGCTTTATGTAGCTTTGATGACTTTTGTATTGATTTTTTCTTCTGTAACAATGGTGTTAGCAGTAGATGCGGGTCATCATATGCAAAAATCAAAGGTTGCTTTTTACATGTTTTTAACCGTATTGGGTGGTTTAATATTCGTTGGCTCTCAAGCTTGGGAATGGAAAAACTTTATCAAAGGAGAATATGGTGCAATTGAAACAAAAGGGGGTAGCGTTATACAATTTGTTGATAAAGAGGGAAAACGAATCAAAATTGCCGATTTTGCGTTGACACTTCCGGAAGATCGTGTTCAACATGAACGTAAAAATGGAATTTGGTTTTCAAAAGATGAATCAAGTTTACCTACCTATTCCGTGAACGAAGTAGTGGAAGGTTTTAAAGCTAATCCAAATATTTTGGTTAGAACTCAAGTAACTTATCATGACAAAAATGATAAAAAAGGTGTTCATCCAGATTTAAATAAAGAAAAGCATAAAACCATTTTAACCAGAGAAGAATCGTTAGCCCGATTAAATAATGCAGTTTATGTGATTGAAGGAGCTAATTTGATTAGAAATGAATATGGAAATAAACAATTTGCAAACTTTTTCTTTTTTATTACCGGTTTCCATGGTTTTCACGTATTTTCAGGAGTCGTAATTAATTTTATTATTTTCTTAAATGTAATTTTAGGAACTTATGAGAAAAGAAAAAATTATGAAATGGTAGAAAAAGTTGGGTTATATTGGCACTTTGTGGATTTAGTTTGGGTATTTGTATTTACCTTCTTCTACTTAGTATAATTTTTTAAAAAAGTATAAAAATGGCACACGCACATAATTTAGCAATTTTCAGAGGAACTTTAAAATTCAAATCAAACGAACAAAAGATTTGGGGTGTATTGGTTTTCCTTTCTATGGTAACAGCTGTTGAGGTTGTTTTAGGGATTTATAAACCTTCTTTTTTAATGACTCCATTTATGACTCCGTTTGAAGGAGGATTAGGAGCGACATTAGTAAACATATTTTTATCTCCATTCATATTTTTAATTCCGTTAAATTTAATATTCTTGTTTTTAACGATTGTAAAAGCGTATTACATTACTTGGGATTTTATGCACATGCGTGACGAAAGAACATCTTTAAAAAGAGCCGTAGTTTGGACGTTTGTATTTCTTGCATTATATATCGCAGTGTTGTTTTTGACAGAAGCAGATTATATTTATGAAGTTTATAGAACTTCCACAATTAAGTGGAATTTTTAAGATGATATTTATTCAATTTTAAGGTACGCATTGCGTACCTTTTTTTATTTTTGTAAAGCAAAAAAAATGCAAACGCAATGAAAAAGAATATAGTACTTTTTGTTTTATTTATTTTACCGATTGTAGCTTATCTTTTTTTTGCTTCCGGAGTTAACAATTTTGCCAAATTGCCTACGGTTACTGCTAATATACCTGATTTAGGGAATTGGAAGACAACTAAAGGGGAACAGCTTACATTGGATGAGAAAATTACAGTAATTGCTTTTCCGGGTACAGAAATTCTCTATAATAAAGGAGATGCCTTTAATTTAAATCAAAAAATATATAATAAAGTTCGTGAGTTCAAAGACTTTCAATTGGTTATGATTGCGCCTATAGGAACAGAATCTCAAACGGAAACATTAAAAGAACAATTAGCATCCATATCAGACTTATCAAAATGGCATTATGTTTTCGCCAAACCGGAAGAAATACAATCCTATTATAATAATCTTAATTTAATTGGACAATTGGATAAGAATCTAAGAACTCCCAATGTTTTTATTGTGGATAAAAAACGTAATTTAAGGGGAAGAAAAGGAAAAAATAAAAAAGGAGAAGCGGAATATAAAGAAGGGTATAATTCAATTTCCGCAGCCGATTTACACAATGAAATGGGCGATGACATCAAAATAATCTTAGCTGAATATCGCTTGGCTCTCAAGAAAAACAGTGCAGAAAGAATTAAATAATAAAAATGAAAAATAAATCATATATCGGAATTTCTTTTATCATTTTAGTTTTCGGAATTATTTTTATTCCTAAAATTATCGATAGAATTAAAAATAATGATGTCACCAAAATTGACAGGTTAAATACGTCCGGTCAAAGTGAAACTTCGGAAGATTTGATAATGAAAATTGGGCCGGCTCCAAAATTTTCTTTGACAAATCAAAATGGAGAAACAATTACCAATGATAATTATAAAGGAAAAGTATATTTGGTCGAATTTTTCTTTTCTACCTGCCCAACTATTTGTCCAATTATGAATCAAAACATGGTTAAAATTCAAAATCATTTTGAAGGAAAAACTGATTTCGGAATCGTTTCCGTTACCATCAATCCTGAAAATGATACTTCAGAAGTTTTAAAAATACATGCAGAACATTTAGGGGTAAAAAATCCAAATTGGAATTTTCTAACGGGGGATAAAAAATATATTTTTGATTTGGCCAACAAAGGATTTAACATATATGCCGGGGAAAATAAAGATATTGATGGTGGATTTGAACATTCCGGTTTATTTGCCTTAATTGATAAAAAAGGTAATATAAGATGCCGTAAAGATAAATTTGGCAATCCAATTGTATATTATGATGGATTAGAAGAAACAGGTGTCCAAGCTTTACAACAAGATATTAAAGTACTTTTAGACGAGAAATAATATGGATAAACAATTAAATTCTGAACAACCAAACACAATTGAAAATAAGTTCAATAAACTGATTATAATTGTATCAATAGCCATACCCGTTGTTGTGGCTATTTTATTTGGCATTAAACTTAAAGATTATGGAATAAATGTTGAGCCATTAACTTTCTTGCCTCCAATATATGCCGTTATAAATGGTGTGACAGCCATGTTGTTGATTCTTGGGGTTTATTCTATTAAAAATGGAAATAAAAAAGCACATCAAAATTTTATGCAGGCCGCTATTGCTTGTTCGGTTGTTTTTTTAGTAATGTATGTTGCTTATCACATGACTTCTGATAGTGCCATTTATGGTGGAGTCGGTTTTATTCGATATGTTTATTTTTTTATTTTAATTTCTCATATTATTTTATCAATTGCTGTTATTCCGTTAGTATTAATTACGTATGTAAAAGCTTTAGCGGAACGTTTTGATAAACATAAAAAAATAGCAAAAATAACTTTCCCAATCTGGATGTATGTTGCAGTCACCGGAGTAATAGTTTATTTGATGATAGCTCCATATTATGCATATTAAAAAGTTAAAATATTACCTTGCGATTTTACTGTTTTTAGCTGAGTTTTCAGCCTCAGCCCAATGTGCAATGTGTCGAGCCGCTCTTGAAAGTGAAGAAGGGGGTAACAAAGCCGAAGCTATTAACAATGGAATTGTCTATCTGATGGCTTTTCCTTACATCATGGTTGCGATTGTTTTTTATGTAGTATATCGCATGAAGTTTAAAAAGAAAATAGAAAGCGAAGCATTATAAATTTTTACTCCATCCCATCAATTTTTACATCAACCTGACCACTGGTTTTAATAAATGCTAAGATAGCTTTGTTTGTAAGTTCAATTCTTTGAAATTCAAAATCGGCTAAAGTACCATTTACAAAAACACCTTTCATAGGGGAATAGTTAGTGAGGTATTGCATCACATTCTGTTTGCCCTCCTCTAAGTTGGGTTTAATGGAATAGCGACAACTTTCCTGAATTTTCCTCAACACATATCCTTGAGCTAACCAATTGGCAGAACGTATCAAAACACTTTTAGTATCTAGAACATAGTCCAATTTGTCAAAATAGATTTCTTTTGTTTCTTCGTTATATTGAGGAAATCCTGATAAATAAATAGTTCCGTTTATACTGCCAAGAATATCCAACGCAACAATCATTTTACCATTTTTGTGCCATAGATTTACATTGGTAACTTTAACTTTTCTCTTTCCATCACCAAATTCCTGTCCCTGGAAATTTTTAGTCATAATTATGGAAGCATCTTCATAGGTGGAAACTGCAATTAGGTTTGCTGTAATTTGATCAGGCATTTTTGCTACCGGTTTCAATACTATTTTACTTTTATCGAATTTTTTTTCCGGTTTTTTCCCAATAATAGTTTCCATGGAACATTTCAATCCCATATCCATAGCAATAGCATCTTTTTTCAAAATAGCATCGGTTACATATAATTCAATAGGTACAATTCTGAGCCAACTTGCATATTCTTCACTCATTTCAAAAGGAGTGGCAATTTTGTCTAGAGCTTCCAAAACTTGTGGTTTGAAATTCAAAGACTCTTTTATTGAATCATCAATGCCCTTTTCAATTTTTGATTTAAAAATTCGAATGGTTGGGTTGATTAAATAGGTAATTGGAATATTTTTTCCGGCGATAGTAACTGTTGGACTTTCTGTCCAATCTAACGATTTAATTTTAGTATTGGTTTTGAGTTGCCAATTGGTTAAATCAACTTCACTAAGAAGAGTGACAATACCATTCAAGTTAAATTCTTTGGTGTCATATAATTTGATGCCCATTTTATCAAATCCATAGCGATAAGTAGCATTGATTTTTAAGGGCAAAGTAGTTTTAATTTTAGTGATATTGCCCTCTTTTTCACTCTCTATTTTTATAGGTGCTTGTTTCCAAACTCTCATAATAATGTCGTCATCATTCATGATGCTGTCATTGTAAATCATCCCATTTAAAAGCTTGTTGGTTTGATTTTCAACATCTTTTAGCTTGATAGATACGGGAAGTTTTAAAAATGATGTGGTTGTTTCATAAACCAAAGGAGCAGCATTATCAGGTTCCGGTTTAATGATTTCTAATTTTTTAGCGGTAGAACAGGCCGAAAATGCTACTACAATCAGGATTAGAACAAGTGGGAAAATCAAATATTTCATTTCAAAAAATTCATTTTTAGACCGTAAATGTACTTTATTTTAAGATTTTTTCATTTTGTTGTAACACAAAATTAGTTTTAGCGTCCTATCGGTATAAAATTCAAAAGCATTAAATTTGTATCACCAAGCAAGCTAAACTTCAACAGGCTCTAATGAAAAATTCAAGATTGACAATAATGATTTGTTTTTGGGTATTACTGTTCGGAATTTCCGCCCATTCTCAAACAAAAAAATGGACTTTAGAAGAATGTATATACTATGCATTAGAACATAATATTACGATCAAAAATACTGCATTAGACGGTGAAATTGCTGATATTGATAAAACAGGAGCTATTGGAAATTTTTTACCAACAATTAATGCAAGTACTTCCCATTCTTGGAATATTGGTTTAAATCAAAATATTACAACAGGATTGTTAGAAAATCAAACAATTCAATATACATCAGCAGGTTTGCAAATGGGTGTTGATATTTATAATGGTCTTCAAAATCAAAAAAAATTGAGAAGAGCCAATTTGTCGAAAGTGGCAAGTCAATACCAACTTACTAAAATGCAAGAAGACATTTCTTTAAACGTAGCCAATGCTTTTTTACAAATATTATTTAATAAAGAAAATTTAAAAGTTCAAAATGACAAGTTGTCTAATGATGTCAAACAAATGGAACGGTCTGCTCAATTACTTGAAGCAGGAATAATTCCTAGAGTTGATTTGTTAGACATGAAAGCCACTGTTGCTGCAGATGAACAAAGGGTGATTGCTGCTGAAAACACCTTATTGATTTCAAAATTAAGCTTAGCCCAATTACTTCAATTGGATGATTTTGCTTCCTTTGATGTGGTTGATCAGGAATATGATGCATCAGAGAATTCATTGTTGTTACAAACTCCTTTAGCCATTTATGAAAAAGCTAAGGAAAGTAGAGTAGAATTAAAAATTGCTAGAAATAACCTCGAAATTGCGGAGAAAGATTTATCAATAGTAAAAGGAAGTTATCAGCCCAGATTGCAAGGTTTTTATAATTTCAACACAAGATCTGCCAATTCGGATAGGGTAATTGGGTATGAAGTAAATCCACTTGTGCCAACTGTTCCAATCGGTGTTGTAGAAGCTACTAATCAAGTCGTTGTTCAACCTAATTTTACTTCCATTTCTGGTGGACCACTTCCAATTTTTGAGCAGTTCGATTTGAATAAAGGACAGAGTATAGGTATCCAGTTAACTATTCCAATTTTAAATGGATTTGTAACTAAAACGAATGTTGAAAAATCAAAAGTTGCCGTTGAACGAGGAAAAATTGCCTACGAACAAGAAGAGTTAAACTTGCAAAGAAATGTTTATACAGCGTTTACGGATGCAAAAGGAGCACTGAATTCTTATGAAGCTTCACTCGTAACTTTAGAAGCAAGACAAGAAGCTTTTATTTCTGCTAAAGAACGATTTGAGGTTGGATTAATGAATGCTTTTGATTATAATCAATCACAAACGTTATTAGTCAACGCTCAATCAGAAGTATTACGAACCAAATACGATTATATTTTTAAAACCAAAATTTTAGAATTTTATTTTGGAATTCCAATCATTCAAAAACCTTAAATTATGTCAAAGAAAAAAGTATATATCTTTTTAGGAATTGCTGTTGTAATCATTGTAAGTTTAATTATCCTATCTAAACTTGGTATTTTAGGGAATAAAAATATTGGCAAAGAAGTAGAAATTGCCACAGTTACAGAAATGACTATTATTGAAACAGTTTCTGCAACCGGCAAAATTCAACCGGAAACAGAGATAAAAATATCTTCTGAAGTTTCAGGTGAAATTATTGATTTACCAATTGTTGAAGGACAAATGGTAAAAAAAGGACAATTATTAGTTAGAATAAACCCTGATTTATATACCTCAAGTTTAAATCGTTCGGTTGCCGGACTTTCAAACACAAAAGCCGGATTAAATCAAGCCGAAGCT
>JAKLIC010000240.1 GCA_022709825.1 Bacteroidota bacterium
TATCTAAAAATGTTACTTTTTATTAATTCTTATTTTACCAGAGGCTGTATTTAGTTCGATCTTAGACCCTCCACCATTAAGAACAAACTTTTTGATAAAGTTATTCTTATTAAAATCAACATTAGCTGCTTCAAAATCAGATTTGATTAATTTATCGGCTTCTGATTCACTCATATTTTTACCAACAAAGACAGTAGCTTCAATACTTACTTTGACATCAGAAGGTATTTTAAGATTTATATCTCCGCTTGCTGTATTAAACTCACTATTACTATTTGCAGCAGGAATTAGTTCTGCATCAATATTTCCACCAGCAGTATTAGCTTCAATTGAGCCAGAAATGCTTTTTAGATTAATATTTCCACCGGCAGTATTTGCTTCAACTTTTCCAGAAGCACCATCTAGATTAATATTTCCACCCGCAGTTGATAGTTCGGCATTGCCGGAAATTTTTCCTACAGAAATATTGCCGCCTGCTGTGGATACCTCTCCGCTTCCGCCAATATTTCCG
>JAKLIC010000241.1 GCA_022709825.1 Bacteroidota bacterium
GCATTTTGTTTTCCATAAGCAAGCTTGATTCTTGTTGCTAAAAAACTACACCTTATTATATAAAGAAAAAAGCGAACCTAAGTTCGCTTTAGTGAAATGGCAACTCCAAGGATAACCTAGGGTATGTTTTTCTATACGAAGGTAGGGATTATTTTGATGGGAGGGGTTGTTTGGGTCTTCGACAGGCTCAGACTGACAAAGATGGGGAGAGATGCTTCCTGCTTCAGCATGACAAAGATTGGTGGACGAAGTTTGGGGAGATGCTTCCTTCGTCAGCATGACAAGGGTGGGGGGACAAAGTTTGGGGGTCTTCGACAGGCTCAGACTGACATGATAGATGGACGAGAATGTGTAGATGCTTCCTGCGTCAGCATGACAAAGTTTGGGTGACAAAGATGGGGGAAAGTTGAAGAAAGAAACGTCGAAAGGGTTTTTTTTTGATTTTATGGTGGATGTTTAAGGGTGATTTTGAGGTGATTATGAAAAATTGAGGTGGTTTTTTTGGAAAAT
>JAKLIC010000242.1 GCA_022709825.1 Bacteroidota bacterium
GTCATATTCTTCCATGTCCAATACACGGAATAGGCTCGTCATATCCTGATAACGGTCGATGTCATTTATTCGTTTGTTTCGTTTTAAGAACCTATCGACTGATGTTTGCATTTAATCCCTCTCGTGTGTCGTTAACGGGAGTATATAAAATCGCTTTAGGTTTGTCAACAAATATTATTGATAGAGGTTGACGATTGGCAATAAAAAAGCCCCAAGTAAGGGGCTTTATTGAGGAAAATATTTTTGAAAAGTTATTTGTTAGGCATTATTGTTGCGATTGATTGATTGATTGATTGATTGATTGATTGATTGATTGATTGATTGCCACCTTCTATTAACCGCAAGCGGGGCGTGGCAACATCTTTTATCCGGTTGCGATTTCTCCCCCCAAGTCTTCTATACGACCAGACTTGGCCGCATCCAACATTCTCCCCTTCATTTTCAATAATGTGTTTTTGATTTCGGCAACCTCTTTTTCGTTGTGGACGGCATACTCTTCTGATGTTCTT
>JAKLIC010000243.1 GCA_022709825.1 Bacteroidota bacterium
ACAAAAGCCAATCCTTTCAGACCGGAAGGTAAAAACTGAATCAACCACGGATAAGCTTTATCGGCCGCAGCATCACTAGGTATATTAATTAACCCATCTGCTCCTAATCGGGCTAACATTTCCGGATCATTTACAATCACAAAGGCTGCAATTCCCGGAATTACAACAATAAAGGGAATTAATAACTTTAAAAAAGCAGCTAATAAAATCCCTTTTTGGGCTTCTTTTAATGATTTTGCCGCCAATGCACGTTGGATAATATACTGGTTAAAACCCCAATAATATAAATTAGCTACCCACATTCCTCCTATTAAAACACCAATACCCGGTAAATTGAGATACTCCGGATTGGACTCATCTAAAATCATCGAGAATTTGGTTGGAGCTTTATCATAAATAATTCCCAATCCTTCCATCATACCTTGCCCGTCTGAAACAGTATTTAAGGCGAGGTAAGTGGTTGCTAATCCACCAAAAATTAAAAAAACAACTTGAATGGC
>JAKLIC010000025.1 GCA_022709825.1 Bacteroidota bacterium
TTCCTGATATTCCAACACAAATTTCAGGGTATAGTCCGCAGAATTTCAATTTAACGTATGACGGAGCGGTTCCTGCCAGACGAGCTTTGTCGCGGTCGTTGAATATTCCGTCGGTGTTGATGTTGCAGGATTTCGGAGTATATCGGTTTTATGAACAATTACAACAATATGGTTTTACTACCATGAATAAGCATCCTAATCATTACGGTTTGTCACTTATTTTGGGTGGAGCGGAAAGCAATTTATGGGATTTGTGTAAAACCTATGCCGGACTGACGGGAACGCTAAATCAATATCAAGCTAACAAATACCAATACCGACAAAATGAATTTTCGGAGTTGAATTATGAGGCAGAAAAGAAAGTGGATTTCGGTAAATTATCGTATCAAAAAAATATAGTAGGAGCGGGTTCAATTTATTTAACCTACGAAGCAATGAAGGAAGTCAACCGTCCTGAAGGAGATGAAGCTTGGCGGTTTTATGATTCGTCTTTACCCATTGCTTGGAAAACCGGAACGAGTTTTGGTAATCGCGATGCGTGGGCGGTTGGATCGAGTTCAAAATATGTAGTTGGAATTTGGGTAGGAAATGCGACAGGAGAAGGTCGTCCGACATTAACCGGAGTGAGTCACGCAGCACCGATTTTGTTTGATGTATTCAACTTATTACCCAGAAGTAGTTGGTTTGAAAAACCATTAAATAATATGCAACAAGTGGAAGTTTGTGTGAAAAGTGGCTACTTAGCCAATGAAAATTGTCAGAAAGTTAGTCAATGGATTCCGGTTTCGGCCAAACAAACCGAACAATGTCCATATCATAAACTTATTCATTTAGATATTTCCGAACAATTTCGGGTGAATAGTAGCTGTGAAAATATAGATAAGATTGTGACTAAACCTTGGTTTGTATTGCCTCCTGTGATGGAATGGTATTATAAAAATAAAAATATGGATTATTGGGTTTTGCCACCTTTTCGACAAGATTGTGCCGATAATCATATGGCTGCGATGGATTTTATTTATCCTAAAACTAATAGTAAAATCTATTTAACCAAAAACTTTGACAGTGAAGTACAACCGATGATTTTGAAAGTGGCTCATTCGCAACCTAATATAAAATTGTATTGGTATGTGGATAATACCTATTTGGGAATCACACAAAATTTTCATGAAATGCCACTGATAGTTGCATCCGGAATACATTATGTTACCGTAGTTGATGAAAAAGGAAATGAAATTAAGCGAAAAGTGGAAGTGGAGCAGGAGTGAGTCTTTGGCTTATCTTGACATAAATTCTAACGAAAAATGATGCAGTTGTTGCAAAACCGTTCCAATAATTTTTCTTGAAAACCGTTCATTAGTGATGTAAAAATCAATACCGTTGATTGAACTAATGGCTTCTATTTGATGAAAAGGCAATTTCAATTTTATTTTTCTTTGGTTAATATTTTCAAAGTTTACATTTTTCAAATCGTAAATCAAATACATAAATGGTTTTAGCTTTTTGGTATGTCCACAAAGAGTGATGAGGTTTTTCACTTCTACAAAAGTTGCTCCGGTAATCAATCCGTTTACTTTTAGTGTTGTAATGTATTCTGCTGAATATTTCCCGGCTGTTTTGGGTAAACGATAAACAGCGGATTGATTGTTTTTCCATTGTTTGGTAAATAGAATCAGTTCATTTTCAGTGGCAATAAAAGCTTCGCAGTCAAAGTTAGTAGTGTTGCTTTTTTGTTTGGAAAAATCGGTTTGTTCGGGATATGAAAAAGAAATAGTTTCTATTTTTGGATTATCAAATAAGGAGTTTTTGGCTATTTTAAAAATGGTTAAATCGCTTCTGTTTCCGCTAGCATTATTGCCGAAATCACCCAAATAAAAGTGGGTTTCGTCTTGCGTAAGTTCTTCCCAGTCGTTGTTTTTAATACCGTTTAATTTAATTCTTTTTGTAATAGAACCATTTTTATCCAATTGATAAAGATGTAAATCGGTGTCGTCATTATGTGTATAAAGGTTATTTTCCCACTCCACCAAACTAGAGGTTTCATTGAGCATATCGTTCAAAACAACTGAAGTAAATTTCTTAATTTTTAGTCTTTTATAACAGCAATTACCATCGTTTTCAACTGCATTTTGATTATAATTTCTAGCCAAAACATCCGTGCAACCCAATTGAGCTGAACTTGTATTTTGGAAAATAATCCAACAAAAAAAGCAACTAAATAAATAAAATTTCATCTGAATAAGTATACTTCAAAATTAGTAGAAAGAAAGTAGCAAACTTAATAACTTAGTGTAAATTCTTTTAATTCATGGCAAAAAGCCAAAAAAAAACGCCCACCAAAAGGCAGACGTTCGTTTTTTATTCTTTTATTACATTACCTTCTTTATCATAAAATTGGTATTGTAAAAACGTGTAAGCATCACGAGGTATAATTTTCACCCATTTTTTATGTTCAAAAAACCATTTTGAACGTAATGATGGAAAACCTTTGGTTAGGTATGCGGCCACAAAAGGATGGGCATTAAGCACCAGCTTTTTATGATTTTTTAGTCGTTCAACATCGAGATTGATCTTATCAATAACTTGAATTGGAGCATCTATTTCTCCTGTTCCATTGTTAGGATCTTCTTCTCTTGTTTTAATGTTAACTTCCGGTCTTACGCGTTGTCGTGTGATTTGGATTAATCCAAACTTACTCGGCGGTAAGATTTTGTGTTTTGCTTTGTCATCGCTCATTTCTTCTCGCAAGAAATCAAAAAGGACTTTTCGGTTTTCCGGATTTTGCATATCGATAAAATCGACTACAATAATTCCACCCATATCCCGTAAACGCAATTGTCTGGCAACTTCTGCTGCTGCAATCATGTTTACTTCCAGGGCTGTGTCTTCTTGATTTTGAGCTTTATTGGAACGGTTTCCACTATTCACATCGATGACGTGAAGTGCTTCAGTATGTTCAATAATTAAATAAGCTCCTTTGCTCATTGATACCGTTCTGCCAAAAGACGTTTTGATTTGTCTTTCAATATGGTATTTTTCAAAAATGGGCAATTCCTTTGATTGGTAAAGTTTGACAATGTTCACTTTTGAAGGATCAATTTCTTCAATTGATTCTTTGGTTTGCTCAAACAACTCTTCATCATCAATATAAATTCCGGTGAAGGAATCATTAAATACGTCTCTGAGTATTGATGAAGCTCTGTTCATTTCACTTAATACTTTAGACGGATGATGAGCCGTTGGTAATTTTTTACACATGGCAGTCCATTTACTGAGTAAATTCTGCATGTCTTGGTCTAATTCGGCTATTTTTTTGCCTTCTGCTACTGTGCGAACAATAACACCAAATCCTTTCGGTTTGATAGATTGTACAAGTTTCTTTAAACGGTCTTTTTCTTCTTTCGATTCTATTTTTTGTGAAACAGAAACGCGGTCAGAAAACGGCACTAAAACTATATATCTTCCGGCCAGAGAAAGCTCAGAGCTAATTCTTGGACCTTTGGTAGAGATAGGTTCTTTAACGATTTGTACTAAAACCGACTGATTTGCACTCAACACATCGGTGATGGTGCCATCTTTGTCAATTTCTTTTTCAAACTGAAAGTTTTTAAGGGAGAAATCTTTTTGTTTACCTGTGCTTACAAGTTTGGTGAATTTCAACATCGAAGATAAGTTTGGACCCAAATCGTGGTAGTGTAAAAAGGCATCTTTTTCGAAACCTAAATGCACAAAAGCCGCGTTAAGCCCAGGAACCGGTTTTCTGATTTTGGCGATAAAAATATCACCCACCTGAAAGCCGCTTTTTTGCTCTTCTTCTTTGTGTAATTCTACTAGTTTTCCATCTTTTAATAAGGCAAAATCTACAGCTTCAGAACCTGACCTGATGATCAATTCTTTATTCACGTTGTAAATTTTTATCCGAACTTTTTAGCAATAGGCAATAGCAATAGGCGATAGGCAATTTAAATTGCTTAAAGCTTATAGCATAAAGCTTAAGGCCTAATTGTAAGGATGGATTAAACAATATTTTAAACAGGTAGTTTTGTACCCGGTGAAACAGTTATTGTTTTTTACTGTTTCATTTCAAAGAACTTTTTGTAAAAGAAAAAAGTAGTTTACACTACTTTTTCTTTTTGTGACGGTTAGCTCTCGCTCTTTTCTTACGTTTGTGCGTCGCTACCTTATGTCTCTTTCTCTTTTTTCCACTTGGCATAGTGTGATCTTTTTGGTATTAATAAATGAGTTATACTGCTACTTCAGTGTTGGTTTTCACACCTTCAACAAAAACCTTTGCTGGTTTGAATGCCGGAATGTTGTGAGCAGGAATTTTAATTGTTGTGTTTTTTGAAATGTTTCTTCCTGTTTTTTCAGCTCTTGTTTTGATAATAAAGCTTCCGAAACCTCTTAAATAAACATTGTCGCCAGTTTCTAATGAGTTTTTAACTTCTTCCATAAAAGATTCTACAGTTGCTTGAACATCACCTTTTTCAAGTCCTAATTTTTCTGAAATCTTCGCTACGATATCTGCTTTCGTCATTTTCTTTCGTATTAATTATTTATGTGTAAATTTTTGAGAGTGCAAATATACAAATTAAAAAAACAATTATTCAAGCATAATTGATTAAAATTTAATCACATAAACTTATACTTTTGTTAACCAAATTAAAAATATGACTTTTTCTAATCGGCTTATATCTTGGTATTTAGAAAATAAACGAGATTTGCCTTGGCGAAACACTACAAATCCTTACAAAATATGGCTTTCAGAAATCATCTTACAACAAACGCGAGTTGCCCAAGGTTTGCCTTATTATATAGCCTTTGTGGAGACATTTCCAACAGTATTTGATTTAGCAAATGCATCAGAAGAGCAAGTTTTAAAACTTTGGCAAGGACTCGGTTATTATTCTCGTGCTCGAAATCTTCATAAAACAGCTCAACTGGTTGCTTTTGATTTGGGTGGGAATTTCCCGACTTCTTATCAGGAATTATTAAAATTAAAAGGAATTGGAACATATACAGCTGCAGCAATTGCCTCTTTTAGTTCTAATGAGCCGGTTCCTGTTGTAGATGGGAATGTTTTTCGCGTGTTAGCTCGTTATTTTGATGTGGAGACTGATATTTCCTCAACAATAGCCAAAAAAGAGTTTACAGCCTTGGCTTATGAAGTATTAGACAAAACGAATTCTTTGCAGTTTAATCAAGCTATTATGGAATTTGGAGCGTTGCAATGTATGCCAAAAAATCCAAATTGTTCAGTTTGTGTTTTGAATGATAGTTGTGTCGCATTGCAAAAAAATAAAATAAATCAGCTCCCAGTTAAATTAAAAAAGACAAAAGTGACAGAACGTTTTTTTAATTATTTGGTGTTTGAAGATGAACTTGGAAATTCAATTATTCAACAGCGGACTGAAAAAGGAATTTGGCATAATCTCTATGAATTTCCCTTAATTGAATCTTTTATTGAATTTACAGAGAAAGAAATTACAGATGAAATCAATAAAATGAAATTTTTTTCAAATGAAATAATGTCTATTAATGCCTATGAAGAAAAAAGTGTATTGCATATTTTATCCCATCAACGGTTGAAAATCAGATTTTGGAATATTCAATTGAAAGGAAAATTGGAAAATGCAAAGTCAAAACAATCTATCAAAAAGAGACCTTTCCCTATTGTGATTTTTAATTTTATTGAAAAGTATTTTTAAACTGTTATTAAATTCGTAACTTTGATACTGTCCAAAAACAACAAAATATTATGAATGGAACTTTAAATAAGGTTATGTTAATAGGTCATTTAGGTGACGATGTAAAAATGCATTATTTCGATGGTGGTAATTGTATTGGTAGGTTTCCTTTGGCAACAAATGAAGTTTATATTAATAAAACTACCAATGAAAAAATAACATCTACGGAATGGCATAACTTAGTTGTTCGAAATAAAGCCGCTGAAATTTGCGAAAAATACCTTTCAAAAGGAGATAAAATTTATGTTGAAGGACGAATCAAATCCAGACAATGGCAAGCGGAAGATGGTCAAACAAAATACACTACAGAAATTCAAGTAACTGAATTTACTTTTTTAACTACAAAGAAAGAAACAGAGTTAAATAAACAACAGGTTCCTTCAATGACAGAACCAAATAAAAACACTAATTTTGAAGCCCAAAGAGGCAGCGGTAATCAAGATGATTTACCCTATTAATGTCTAATCAATATAATTAAATTTGGACTCTGAACCGTCGAGTTTGTTAGAAAATATAGATACGAGTTTGCTCTTAGGAATTTTGGGCATTCTCGTTTTACTTTTATTTTCTGCCTTAATCTCTGGATCTGAAGTTGCTCTTTTTTCATTATCCAATAAAGATATCGACGAGGCAACTGCTCAAAACCAATCCAAAGGAAATATTATTTCTACCTTACTTAGCAAACCAAAAAAATTATTGGCTACCTTATTAATTGCAAATAATTTTATTAATATTGGTATTGTTATCATTTTCTCTTTTATAAAAGAAGATTTATTTAGTCAAATTAAGTTTGACTGGCTTCGTTTTGCAATCGAAGTAGGTGTTGTTACCTTTTTAATTTTATTTTTTGGGGAGGTTTTGCCCAAGGTTTATGCTAACCGAAACAATGTAAAATTCGCTAAAAAGATAGCATCTCCAATTGCTATTTTGAATATGTTGTTGACACCAATTAATATGCCAATGCGAGCCATTACAATCTATTTGGAAAATAAATTAGGTAAACAAAAATCTAATATTTCGGTTAACCAATTGTCCCAGGCGTTGGAATTGACATCGTCTGAAGATACATCACAAGAAGAACAAAAAATATTGGAAGGAATTGTGTCTTTCGGAAACACGGATACTAGCCAAGTGATGAGTCCGAGAATAGACTTGTTTGCCTTGGAAATAGAGGAATCATTTACTGAGGTTATTATTAAAATTTTAGACAAAGGGTATTCAAGAATTCCGGTGTATAGAGACAATATTGATCAGATTGAAGGCGTTTTATACGTAAAAGATTTATTGCCTCACATTGATAAAAAAGAATTTGATTGGACAACCTTGTTGAGAGAACCACTTTTTGTACCTGAAAATAAAAAATTGGATAATTTATTAAAAGATTTTCAGAGCATGAAAAATCATTTGGCGATTGTTGTCGATGAATATGGAGGAACTTCAGGGGTAATAACACTAGAAGATATTATCGAAGAAATTGTAGGTGATATCAGTGATGAATTTGACGATGAAAACATAAATTACTCACAAATTGACGACAAGAATTTTTTATTTGAAGGTAAGATTAACTTGAAAGATTTTTATAGAATTGTTGAAGTAGATGAAGATTTATTTGAAAATAATAAAGGAGAAGCAGAAACATTAGCCGGTTTTATTTTGGAAATCATAGGTACATTTCCTAGGAAAGGACAAAAAATCACTTTTGATAAATGTCTCTTTACCATTGAATCAGTTGATAAGAAACGGGTAAAACAAATTAAAGTGACTTTAGATGCGTAAAAAGAGTTTATATTTTGCATTATTCATGTTGATAAGTTTTTTTATGGCTTGTAAAGAAGAGGTCTTGCCGAAACCTACCGCTCAATTACGTTTAGATTATCAATTGGCGAATTATATGGATTTTGATAGTCCTTGTCCGTTTAATTTTGACTATAACATTGATACCAAAGTTAAAGTAAAGGAAGATTGTGGCGTAACAATAGAATATCCAAAAATGAAAGCCACTGTTTATTTAACGTACCGAAAAGTCAATAATAATATTGATATTTTACTGAAAGATGCTCAAAAACTCACCTACGAGCACGTGATTAAAGCTGATGATATTGTGGAAACGCCTTTTATCAACACTAAAGATAAGGTTTATGGTATGTTTTATCAAGTGGGAGGAAATGCTGCATCAAACACACAGTTTTATTTAACAGACAGTATACAACATTTTGTTACCGGTTCAGTATATTTTTATTCTAAACCCAACTTTGATTCGATTATGCCGGCATCAAGTTATATTAAAGACGATATGCAGACATTGATGGAAACGATGCGTTGGAAGAAGTAATCAACATAAAAAAAGAGTCCCACAGGACTCTTTTTTTATGACCTTTTATAATGTCTCCACTTTTTTAGCAGAACAACATCCTGATTTTTTTTCAGGTTCACATCCTTTTTTTTCTTCGCTAGAAGCGTTTTCTTTTTTAGAATCAGCGGTTTTCTTTTTCTTTTTTTCTTTTGTAAATAGAAGAGCATGATCAGCAGAATTAGTCATGTCGGATACTTTGTACGTTTTACCATCTGCAGCCCCTTCAACAGTTTGAACTAGCACTTCCGGGGTTACTTTGTTTGCATCATATTCAACGGTTGCTTTTTTTGCTTCAAAATCAACGGCTGCTTTTTGAACACCATCTAATTTAGCTAATTTTTTTTCTAAATGATTTGCACAACCAACTTCACAACTCATTCCTTCAATGGTAAAAGAAGCAGTGGCTAATTGAGCAGGTTGTTCTTGCTTTTGTTCGGTAGTTGCAGTTTCTGTTGCTTCCTTTTTGCAGCTTACAATTGATAAAATTGTAAAGGCAAATAAGGCGATTTTTTTTGTGAATGTCATAGGTTTTATTTTTAAAAATGAAGTGTAAAAAGTTTGTTTGTAATTCAATGCAAAAATAACATTTTTTTCGCTTTTTATTTGCGAAAATTAACGGAGTTTTGTGACGCAATAAAAAAGTTGATGGAAAACAAAAATTTAAGGTTCGTTTACTTAATCGTTTTAGCCCTTATTTGGGGTAGCTCATTTATTCTTATCAAAAGAGGCTTAGTGGCTTTAACGCCTTATCAATTAGGTTCATTGCGAATGGTTTTTGCTGCGGTATTTCTGTTGATTATTGGATTCAACAGTATCAAAAATATTGAATTACGCCATTGGAAATACCTTGCTTTGACGGCAGTTTTTGGTACTTTTATTCCGGTTTTTCTGTTTTCTATTGCTCAAACACAAATCAGCAGTTCGGTGAGTGCTATTTTAAACTCGCTTACGCCTTTGAATACGTTAGTGCTTGGAATTATTCTTTTTAAAATAGATTTTCAACGCCGACAAATCTTTGGCGTTTTCATCGGTTTGATGGGAAGTGCATTGCTTATTTTTAATGGAGCCGCTAATCATCCGGAACAGAATTATAATTATGCGGTATTGTTAGTTATTGCTTCTGTCTGTTATGCAATGAATGTCAATTTTATTAAAATGTATTTATCCGATTTAAATCCGTTGAGCATTACAACCGGAAATTTTATTATTATGTTGATACCGGCTTCTCTTGTATTGTATTTTTCAGGGTTTTTTGAAGCAGTACAAGTAAAAGAAACGCAAAATGTAATTGGTTATATTGCTGTTTTAGGAATTGTAGGAACAGCTTTGGCGAATATCTTATTTTATAAATTAATAAAAATTTCGTCTCCTGTTTTTGCTTCTTCGGTTACTTATTTAATCCCGGTTGTTGCTTTTATGTGGGGATTGGTTGACAATGAAAGCTTGACGTTAGTTCAATTTATAGGAGCTGCGATTATTCTTGTCGGAGTTTATTTATCGGCTAGAAAATAAAAAAGGACCGCCATTTCTGACAGTCCTTTTATCACTGAAAAGTTGTTTTTTATTTAAAATCTTCGTCGGTTACACCTTCATTGATTTTGACATCAGAAGTTGTCAATTCTAGTTCAACACCAATATTCAAAGTGGTTTTATGAGGGACTTTAATTCCTTTCACTTCTTTATAGTCGGAATAATAGGTCATTTGAGTCATTTTTTGGCCTCCTTGTTCTAATTCTTTGGCTTCTGCAATTTTTAATCCGGTTTTCACATCAAAATAATAAGTAGATTTTCCGTTTTTAACAGCATAAGCGTCTGTTCCATTGATGTTTTCAACTGCACCTAATGTAATGTCTTTGTTGTTAGCTAATGTTAATTCTTCAAATGGAACGGCACCTGCTTGCATTTCTTTTAAATCATCACCGGTAAAATCTTTTCGTTGGCCTTGTTGAACCATATAAGCACCATTTTCATTTACTACTTGTTTCATCATGGTAGTCCCCATTGCCTTCATTTCCACAGCCAATTTATTACTGGATGTTACCTTAGTAGTCATTTCCAAAGCCATACCTTGTACTGTTCCGGAGGAAGTAGTCATAATGCTTTTCACACCAGAAACTGCTTTTTGTCCACCGATAGCGGCTATGTATTTGTCTAAAACTGATTTTGCACTAACATCTGCACTAACCGTTTTTGCTACAGGTTTTTCAACTTTATTTCCGTATTTATCAAAATAGAAAATTGGAATATTCAGTTTTTCTAAACCGGGAAGAACATCAGTTCCTTTACTCACTACTACGATTCTTAAATTTTCAGCTAAGAAATATTTTTTAGAGACTCTTAAAATGTCGTCAGCAGTAACTGCATTGATGTTTTTAATGTAATTTTCGTAAAAATCAGCCGGTAATCCTTGTGTTTTTGTTTGTAAAGCATAACGGGCAACAGTAGCCGGTTTTTCAATATCCATTACAAATTTTCCAATGTATCCTGCTTTTACATTTTTTAATGTTTCTTCAGATACTTTTTCAGTTCGGATGCGTTTTATTTCTTTTAAAATTTCAACTACGGCACTGTCAGTTACTGCATTTCTCACTTGCGTAGAAGCAGAAAAGTTTCCAACATATTTATTTCCTCTTAAGCCTGAACGGGCACCATAAGTCCAACCGTGAGCCTCTCTTAAGTTCATGTTCAAGTAACTGTTGAAATCTCCACCTAAAATTTGATTTGCTACAATTGCGGCAAAATAATCTTTGTCGGTCATTTTTAATTTCGTAATGTGAACAGCCGAAATTTCAGATTGAACCGCATTAGAAGCATCTACAAAATTAATTTGCGTGTATTGAACATCTTTCGGGTCAGAATAATTTACCAGAGGAGCGGTTGCTTTTTTCCAACTACCAAATAATTTTTCTACTGTAGTTTTTACTTCAGCAAATTTTACATCGCCCACAATAACTAAGTAGGCATTTTCAGGTGTAAAATAAGAAGTATAATTTTGAATAACATCGTTTAGTGAAATAGTATTGATGGTTTCTTCGCTTAAATATTCGCCTCTAGGATGATTTTTTCCATAAGCTAAAACGCGTTCTACTCTTCTGGCAATGGAGGGAACACTTTTTTCATCGGCTTTTAACCCTTCAATTAATTTAGCTTTTTCTTTTTCAAATTCTTCTTGCGTAAAAACAGGGTTTAATGCTCCATCAGCCATTAATTCCATGATTCTTTTTGAATACTTAGATAATCCGCTAGCAAAAGCACCATCGGAGCTGAAATTGATAGAAGCACCTAAAAAATCAACTTCTTCATTAAAGTCATTTTTAGAAATGGTTTTGGTTCCATTACCTAACATGCTACTTGTCATATCAGAAACACCTTTTTTGTTTCCTTCTGAATATGGAGCGTTGTCAATGGAAAGATTGTAAGAAACTCTTGGTAATTTATTGTTTTCAACAACTAACACTTTTAATCCGTTTGGTAATTCAAAAGTTTGAGGTTTTCCAATATTAATTTTAGGAGCCGGTCCTGGTTTTGGTTGAGGTCTGTCTTGTGCTTGCATAGTTAAAGTTAAAAACAAGCTCGTTGCTAATATGGCTATTTTTTTCATGATTTATATCTTAATTTTGAGCTTTATCAGATTTAGGAGCGTAGTCCAAAAGTAAACGTTGATTTGGATTGAGGTATTTTTTAGCAATATCTCTAATTTCTTCACGGGTAATAGAACGATAAATGTCTATTTCAGAATTTATCAAATTCACATCACCGTACAATAAATAGTAAGTAGCTAAATTCCCCGCAATACCTTCCACAGAAGCATTGCTGTCTACATATTGACTTTCAAAGATGTTTTGTAGTTTTTGAAATTCTTTTTCAGAAATTAATTCAGTTTGAAGGCGAACAATTTCTTCGTCAATTTCAGCAATTAAAGTTTCCGGAGTAAATCCGCCCATGGGTAATCCGTATAAAATATACAAACCGTAATCTTCTTGACTAAAATTAAAAGCTCCTACTTGTAAGGCCATTTTTTTCTCATCCACAATTTTTTTGTACAAACGCGAAGATTTGCCTTCTGACAAAATAGTTGAAATCATATCCAATACCCTTGCATCACGTGTTTTCATGGAAGGAGTTCTGTAGGAAGCTACCGCCATTGGAATTTGAATATTTGGGTCTTCATATTTTGCTTTAAGTGTTTGAGTAATTGGGGTTTCTTCCGCTTTAGTTCTGGTTATAGGTGTTCCTTTTTGAATAACACCAAAATATTTTTGAATCCATTCTTTTGCCTGTGCAGGTTCAAATTGACCGGCAACAACCAGCACTGCATTGTTTGGAATATAGAATTTTTTATTAAAATCCTGAAACTCTTTAAGCGTTGCAGCATCTAAATGATCCATCGAACCAATAGTTGCCCAACGATAAGGATGGTTTGTAAACATGTTGCGTTTTACTTCTGCAATTAAATTCCCATATGGTTGGTTGTCAACCCGAAGTCGTTTTTCTTCTTTAACAACTTCATTTTGAGTGTCTACGCCAATTTGATTAATTACCGGGTGAAGTAAACGTTCTGATTCCATCCATAGTCCTAATTCAAGATTATTAGACGGGAAAATTTCATAATAATAAGTTCTGTCATCTGAAGTATTGGCGTTGTTTGTTCCACCATTTCCGGTTACGATTTTAAACCATTCTCCACGACCGATATTTTGTGTTCCTTCAAATAAAAGATGTTCAAAAAAGTGAGCAAAACCTGTTCTTTCAGGGTTTTCATCTTTTGCACCAACATGATACATTACCGAAGTGATGACAACCGGTGCGGAATTATCTTGATGTAAAATTACGTGTAACCCATTGTCTAAAGTATATTCTTCAAAGGTCACTTTTTGGGCAGAAACTGTTCCTCCAAGCATAAGCAGTGTACTTAAAGCCATTAATGATTTTTTCATAAAAATTGGTGATTAATTTTTTTGCATTTCAAATTGGTATGCAATTTCGGTATTTTGTTACAGTTTTACTAAATAATTCACAAAATATTTTGGTTTAGATAATGCAATTTTAGTGTAAATAATTTATTTTTAAAATTCAGTTGTGTGATTGAGAATTAGTTGTATATTTGCAACCTTAAAATTTAATTAAAACACATTGTTATGTACGCAATCGTAGAGATAGCAGGGCAACAATTTAAAGTAAGCAAAGACCAAAGAGTATTTGTTCATCGTTTAGCATCTGAAGAAGGAAGCAAAGTTTCTTTCGACAAAGTAATGTTGTTAGACGAAGATGGAACAATTACTATAGGCGCCCCCGCTATAGAAGGTGCTTCAGTAGAAGCCAAAGTGTTAAAACACTTAAAAGGAGACAAAGTAATCGTTTTC
>JAKLIC010000026.1 GCA_022709825.1 Bacteroidota bacterium
AAAAGGGATGACTCGAGTAGTCAATCATATTAAAGAATGTTTTCCGGGTGTCACAATTTTAGTGATTTCAACTGCCGATAAAGCAACCAAATATGAATTGGAAATGAAAACCGATTCGGCCGTTGTTCCCTTAACTTTGGCTCAACGAAAATATGCCGTGCAATCAAAAGCCGGTTATTTTAACTTATATGAAGCGATGGGGGGTGAAGGTTCAATGGCTAAATGGGCAGAAGAAGTTCCGCCAATGGCCAATAAAGATTATACTCACTTTAATTATAAAGGAGCTCAAAAAGTTGCCGGTTTATTATATGACCAAATACAAACCGGATATGCACAATATAAACTAATGCGAAAAAATAAAAAAGTACTTCCAACTAAACCTACGGTTGATTCCGTTTCTTCTAAAAACAACACCGTAAATGCACAATAAATTTTTTTCTTTTCTTTTTTTTCTTTTATTTAGTTTTAGTCTTTGTGCTCAATCTGATTCTTTATTCGTTGAAATTGATACAACTGAAGTTATTACGGCAATAAATGAAATAAAAAATAATAAAGTTCTAAACCCAATTTTTGAAAAATTGGTCAATCTCCAAAAATCAAAAGTTGGAAAGCTAAATGTTGTTCATATTGGCGATTCACACATTCAAGCCGATTTGTTTTCAGGATTATTGCGTAAAAATTTGCAGCAACAATTTGGAAATGCCGGACGAGGTCTTGTTTTTCCTCATAGTTTGGTTAAAACAAATGGAACGGCTGATGTTCGTTTTTCTTCCAACCAAACATGGGAAAGCCAACGAAATATTTACCCAAATACGGGAAATCCGGTTGGTTTAAGTGGAATAGCCCTGTTTACTAAATCCAACGATTTTGCTCTTGAAATGACAGTAAAAAATCAAGAATATGTTTTTAATAAACTAAAAATTATTACTCCACAAAATATAAAAATGTTTGAGGTGGCTTTAACCTCAAAAACGATTAAAATTGAGTCAGAAATTCCGAAAAATATTTTGCACAAAATTAAAAATGGAGAAAGTTTATCGGTCATTTCTGAAAAGTATGATGTTTCAATTACTCAAATTAAAAAGGAAAACGGATTAAAAAATAATAATATCCGAGCCGGAAAAACATTGAAAATACCGTCTAAAGAAAAAGCCAAAAAAGTAGTTGAACGTTCAGAATTCATTCCTTTAGAAACCCGTTTAGAGGAGGGCTTTCATTCGTTTGAAACAGATACATTATTACATAAAATATACTTAATTCCTGCCTTGAATCAATCGGATTTTGCTTTAAATGGATTAGTTTTAGAAAATAATAATCCGGGAATTATATACCATACAATAGGAGTAAACGGTGCAAAATGCTCTGATTTCACTAAATTTCCTTTGTTCTTTGAACAATTAGCTGTTTTACAACCGGATTTAGTAATCATTTCTTTAGGAACTAATGAGAGTTTTGATAAAATGATAACCTCCGAATTTATAGTTCAGCTGAATTTGATGATGGAACTTATTTTCGCTAAAAATCCAACTACAGTATTTTTAATTACAACTCCGCCACCTTCACAATTTAAACGAAAATTTCCTAATACTTTTGTGGCAGATTATACAAAAGAAATTTTAGCTCAAGCCGACTTGAAAAATTATGCTGTTTGGGATATGTTTTCCAATTTTGGTGGACTTTTCGGAGTAAATCAATTGGTAAAAGAAGGAATAATTGGAGCAGATAAAGTACACTATACCAAAGTTGGTTATGAACGTCAGGGACAACTTTTAACCGAAGCTTTTTTGAGTTCATTTGAAAATTATAAATTAGAAATAAATAAGTGATACCGCTTTTTAATATAAACCGTTGGGTGGAACAGAATTTTGGACATCTCACTTGGGAGCAAGTGCAAAGTTGGTTTGTCTTTGATCCTCAAAAACCACTTTTATTCAATAGTGCTTTATTTTTAGGCTTGTTTTTGGTGTTTTATTTCTTTTATATTTTAACACAGAAAACACATCGATTACGCATTGCTTATGTTGTCGCTTTTTCGCTTTTTTTCTATTATAAATCTAGTGGAATTTTCTTTTTACTGATTATTTTTTCTTCTGTTTTAGATTATGTTATTGCCAAATTAATTTATGATGAAAAAAGTATTTTTTATAGAAAATTTTATCTGATTGTCAGTTTATTGGTTAACCTTGGATTACTTGGTTATTTTAAATACACTAATTTTTTTATTGATAATACGAACTTAATTTTTGATAGAAATTTTGAGTTTCAAGATATCATACTTCCTGTAGGAATTTCATTTTATACTTTTCAAACGCTGAGTTATACGATTGATGTTTACAGAAAACAACTTGAACCTACCAAAAGTTTTGTGGACTTTTTGTTTTTCGTTTCTTTCTTTCCTCAATTAGTAGCCGGTCCAATTGTTCGTGCCAGTGATTTTATTCCACAAATATACAAGCGACTAAATCTGACAAAAGAAGAATTTAATGCGGCTTTGTTTTTGATTGTTGGAGGATTATTGAAAAAAGCGGTCATTTCCGATTATATTTCTATCAACTTTGTAGATAGAGTGTTTGATGCTCCAAACAGTTATACTTCATTTGAAAATCTGATGGCATCTTATGGATATGCCATTCAGATTTATTGTGATTTTTCGGGTTATTCCGACATGGCGATTGGCTTGGCTTTATTGATGGGATTTTGGCTTCCGCCCAATTTCAGAACACCATATCAATCCGCTTCAGTTACAGAGTTTTGGCGTCGTTGGCATATTTCATTATCCACATGGTTGCGGGATTATCTTTATATCTCTTTAGGTGGAAATCGAAATGGAAAATTCAGAACCTATATTAATTTATTTTTAACCATGTTATTAGGTGGACTATGGCACGGTGCTTCCTGGAAATTTGTTTTTTGGGGAACTCTTCACGGTTTGGCACTAGCTTTTGAACGTTTCTTTGGTAATTTTATCAAATTACCTAAAAACCATTTTATCAAAACCTTACAAATCTTATTGACATTTCATTTTGTGGCCTTTTGTTGGTTGTTCTTCCGAGCAAAAGATTTTCAAACTGCTTTTTTGATAATTGATAATATTGGTAAACTAACATTTAATCCAAATCAATGGTTCATCATTGCTCAGGGATATCAAAATGTATTTTTATTACTTTTAATCGGATTTGTTTGGCATTTTCTACCAAATAGCGTTATTAAATTATTACAAAAAAGTTTTAATGCTACTCCTCTTTTTGGAAAAGCAATTCTTTTGTCTATTGTCTATTGGATAGTATATGCTACTGCTTCTGCAGGACCACAACCGTTTATTTATTTTCAGTTTTAAAAATTGAAATAAAAATTTATTTGTTGAGATAAAAGTAATAGCAATTCCCTTACTCTTCTTTTAAAAATTAATTTCTTCCTATAAAAACACTACACTTTTACAATTTTGAAGTATTTTATATTAGATTCACTTTTAACAGAGATAATATAAACGCCTTTCGATAAGTTGCTTACATCTAAAGTTTTATCGTTTAATGAATTTGACTTTAAAGATTTAATTATTTTACCATCTATATTGAATATTGTAATTTCATCAAAATTTGTAGTAGAAAAATGGAGTAAGTTGTTTACAGGATTTGGATATATTTTAAATGAATCTTTTTCTAAATCAGTAGTAGATAATAAATTATTAATATTTATACCCCAGAGAATATTTGATGGAGTGGCTTGAGAAACTCCAATTAATATCGTTTGACCCGGCACTATGTCTGAAGACAAAAATGTTCCGCCTGCTAATGAAGAAGTAACCCCATTTGATGACAAATCATTTGCGAAGACATCATAATTTACCAACATTGCTCCGGTACTTAAAGATATACTTGAAATGATATCATTACTAGGAGCAGATTGATTATAAACAAATAAAGTATTTGTAGCACTATTTACTGCTGCTCCATACATTCCGGTTAAACCATGTGTTGTTGCCGGTATAACATTAATTTGATTTCCGGACATGTCAACAGCAACAATATCAGTATTGAAATTACCAATCCAAAATCCACCTGCATTTCCATTTAAAGTGGCATCATATGTTAAAAATCTAATGTTTATTCCAGATGTAGTTGTGGTAGTAATAGTATTAATTAATGTCTTAGTAATAGGGTTTATTACATATATGTTTGTGTTATTTGCACCTACATAAACATTAGTACCGTCAGTTGTTAAAGAGCGTGCACCTGTAACCCCGGCAACGGTAAAAGTTTCTACAAATCCACCAGAATTATTTAATACATGAATGTTGGAAGAAGCCCAAGCAGAAACCCAAAACTGATTATTTAAAAATAAAACGCCTGCATTTCCTTGTGTACCAATCGCACTTCCAATATCATATAAAAATTCGGTAGTGTATGGATTAAATAAAGAGCTATAGTTCGGAAAACTATTATTTGATAAATTAGGCGAAACATCATCTACTTGAGCATTTGCTTCAGCTAAAATTAGTGCAAAAAATAAAAGAGTAATTTTTTTCATAATTCATTGGAATTAAATTTTTAGTAATATAAATTTAAGAATATTTTATGGATTCTTTTATATTATTTATAAATTAAATTTTGATTTCAAAAAGACATTATCTTTTATTGAATTCTTCCCTTTTTTTGTCGAATTGTTAGGGAACTATTTTTTTATAAAACATTCATTTTTTTGAACTATTAAAGCTTTGTTTAAGATCTACTGAACATATCAATTTAATTTTTAAGGCATTTATAATTAGGTAAGTTATGATGAAAAATATGTTTTTATTTCTATCAATTAGATTTTTCTGCTTTTATCTGATGGATAGTTTTATGAAACTGCTACTTCAGGACCACAACCGTTTATTTATTTTCAGTTTTAAAAACTAAATTTTAAAAAGGCATTTGGTGTTCGTTCTAAACTATAGGTATTTACTTCTTCAATTCCGTTGTTATTTTGATTAATACGATAGAATTGATTGATAATGTTTTTATTATTCAATATATTTTGAACAGAAAACCCCAATTGTAATTTAGATTTTTCACTAACCAAAAAAGTATAAGCCGTGGAAAAATTCAACTGAAAATAATCGTCAAGATTAGTTGAGTTCGGCAAACTATAATCTATTTCTGGATTATCTGGAGTGTTGTAAATAGGTGTGTCACTTAATGGAATAGTGTTTGGTCTTCCGGTGAACCATTTAGAACCGATTGCAATTTTGAAATTTTTCCAATCATATGTTGTGCCAAAGGAAAGACTATTAGTTACTTCGAAATTGTTAGCAAATTGAGGAGGAATATAACCTTCAAATTTATAATCATTAGTATTCCAAGTGTAATTAATCCAAGCTGTAAAATTGTAAATTTGTTTTTGGATTAAGAATTCAGCTCCATAAATTTCATATTCACCTATAATTTTCACAAATTCTAATTGATGCACGAGATTGTCAATACTAAAAGTATTAGTAGACTAAGTAACATTTTTTGGGTTTTCATGTTTATTACGTTTTAAATTATAGTACTAAAACAGTTTGTGGTGAAGAAACCCTACCATAAAATTTAAAAATTTGCTAAAATCATTTTTTGATGCTTATTTGGATTGTGTTATCTTTGCACTTCATCATTAGAAAATCCATTTTATGTTCAGTAATTTAAGCGATAAACTCGACAAAGCTTTCCATATATTAAAAGGTCACGGTAAAATTACCGAAGTAAACGTTGCAGAAACTTTAAAAGAAGTGCGTCGTGCCTTACTTGATGCCGACGTGAATTTTAAAATCGCTAAAGATTTTACAACAGCTGTCAAAGAAAAAGCCATTGGTCAAAACGTTTTAACGTCTTTGCAACCGGGTCAATTAATGGTGAAGTTAGTGAAAGATGAACTGACGGAATTAATGGGTGGCTCTGAAGTAGGTATAAACCTTTCCGGAAATCCATCCGTTATTTTGATGTCGGGATTACAAGGTTCGGGTAAAACGACATTCTCAGGAAAGTTGGCCAACTTTTTAAAAACTAAAAAAGGCAAAAAACCACTTTTAGTAGCTTGTGATATTTACCGTCCGGCGGCAATTAATCAGTTGCATGTTGTTGGTGAACAAATTGGGGTAGAAGTTTATTCAGAACTGGAAAATAAAAATGCGGTAGAGATAGCTCAAAATGCTATTAAATATGCGAAATCAAACGGATTTAATGTTGTCATTGTCGATACGGCCGGTCGCTTGGCTATTGATGAACAAATGATGAACGAAATTGCTAATGTTCATCAAGCAATTCAACCACAGGAAACTTTATTTGTAGTCGATGCCATGACAGGTCAAGATGCTGTGAATACCGCAAAAGCATTTAATGACAGACTGAATTTTGATGGTGTTATTTTAACCAAATTAGATGGGGATACCCGTGGTGGAGCTGCAATTTCAATTAAATCAGTTGTAGACAAACCAATTAAATTTATTGGAACGGGAGAAAAAATGGAAGCGATTGACGTTTTCTATCCTTCTCGTATGGCTGACAGAATTTTGGGAATGGGAGACGTAATTTCATTAGTTGAACGTGCTCAAGAACAATATGACGAAGAAGAAGCCCGAAAATTACAAAAGAAAATAGCAAAAAATGAATTTGGTTTTGATGATTTCTTAGCTCAAATTCAACAAATTAAGAAAATGGGAAACATGAAAGATTTGGTTGGTATGATTCCCGGTGCCGGTAAAGCGTTGAAAGATGTAGAGATTGAAGATGATGCCTTCAAACACATTGAAGCGATTATCCATTCAATGACTCCTTTAGAAAGAACGAAACCGGTAGTGATTGACGGTAAAAGAAAAATTAGAATAGCAAAAGGTTCAGGAACTAAAGTTGAGCAAGTAAACCAACTCATGAAACAATTTGATCAAATGAGTAAAATGATGAAAATGATGCAAGGCGGAGGCGGTAAAAATCTCGCCAGAATGATGGGCGGAATGAAAGGAATGAAATAATACTACTAAGACGCGATTTTTCGCGTCTTATTTTTTTATAAAAACACAACTAACTTTTTATAATGCAAAAGTAAATGCATAACTACTAAACTATATAAAATGGAACTACTGGATGGAAAAAAAATAGCAGAAGACATAAAAAATGAAATTGCTGCGGAAGTTCTAAAAATGAAAGCTAATGGTGAAAAAGTTCCTCACTTAGCAGCAATAATTGTTGGTAATGACGGAGCAAGTTTAACCTATGTTGGAAGTAAAGTAAAATCGTGTGAACGGGTTGGATTTGAAAGTACTTTGATTAAAATGCCTAGTACCACTTCTGAAACTGAACTGCTTAAAAAAATTAAAGAACTTAACGAAGACGATAATATTGACGGTTTTATTGTGCAATTGCCTTTGCCAAAACAAATAGATACGCAGCATGTAATTATGTCTATCGATCCTAGTAAAGATGTAGACGGTTTTCATCCGGAGAATTTTGGAAAAATGGCGTTGGATATGAGTACATTTATTCCGGCGACTCCTTTTGGAATACTGGAGTTATTAGAACGTTACGGAGTTGAAACACAAGGAAAACATACTGTAGTGATTGGTAGAAGTCATATTGTGGGAAGGCCAATGAGTATTTTGATGGGAAGAAAAGGTTTTCCGGGAAATTCAACAGTTACATTGACACATAGTTACACTAAAAATATTGCTCAAATAACCACTCAAGCGGACATTATTATCACGGCTTTGGGTGTGCCAAATTATTTAAAAGCCGAAATGATTAAAGATGACGCCGTTGTAATCGATGTGGGAATCACTAGAGTTTTGGATGAAACCAATGAAAAAGGGTACAGAATTACAGGTGATGTAGATTTTGAACACGTGAGTAAAAAGGCTTCCTATATAACACCTGTTCCCGGTGGAGTTGGTCCGATGACCATAGCCATGTTGTTGAAAAATACGTTATTAGCAAGAGATCAAAAAAGGATGAAAAGTAAAAAGTAATTAGAAAAAACAAAACTCAAGTGATAAGCTTGAGTTTTGTTTTTTGCACTATTATATGTTAATTAACTACCATTTGAAACGCCTCTTCTTAAATTCATCGTTACTTGAATATTTCCTACTTGATCAATTTTCTTAAAATTACCGGTATATTGAATGGTATAATTATTTCCTCCGTTTGAAACAATCTTTAAAATACCCGAAGGGGCATTACCACTTGTTGAGTTTTGTGATATAATGTTTGTCTTGGCAATTAAAGAAGTCCAACCCAAACAAGCTCTGTTTTGATTGGTTAAAATGTTCTCTAAATCAACCGGATTTTCGTCGTCTTGGTCGGTTGAAATTTGATATTCGCCGGCTAAAGATAATGACTCTGATATAAATAGATCAAATGTAACTGTTGCTACATCGGTTAATCCTTTAACTCCACTAATAATTAAAGTGTTTCGATAATAAAAACTACCATTTACTTCTATAGGTTCCGGAGAAACAATATTTACAATTCCTTGCGTCGTAGCTAATTCATAGGTTTCACCATCTACCACAAAAGAGGTTGAGTTTGTATTTTGAGGAGTGTCACTTTCGCTATCACTACAACTGTTGAAAAGGAAAGCAGAAGTACAAACCAATAAAAATACTAGTTTTTTCATATTTTAAATTTAATGTTTTCACAAAAATAGAAAATATCTTTAATAACCAAAATGTGGGATCAAAATTTACGTTTCGGTTGAATTTTTCGGGTTTCCACCTTCGGCAAGCTAGCTTCTTCTGTTTTACTGGAAGGTTCAATCAATTGATTTAATTCTTGAATTTCTACCTCAGTTAAATCTCGGTAACGACCTAACTGAACATCTAATTGAATATTGATAATTCGAATGCGTTTTAGTGCAATTACTTCATATCCTAAATATTCACACATCCTACGAATTTGTCGGTTTAAACCTTGCGTCAAAACAATTTTAAAAACGTTAGTATTGATTTGTTCAACACTACATTTTCTTGTAACTGTGTCTAAAATGGGCACACCATTACTCATTTTTTTTATAAAATTGTCAGTAATAGCTTTGTCAACAGTAACAATATATTCTTTTTCGTGATTATTCCTAGCACGAAGAATTTTATTGACAATATCACCATCATTTGTCATAAAAATCAAACCTTCACTGGCTTTATCTAATCGACCAATTGGAAAAATTCGTTCCGGATAATTAATATAATCCACAATATTATTACGAACGCTTTGATTGGTTGTACATTCAATTCCGGCAGGTTTATTAAAGGCTAAATAAATAGGTTTTTCTCTGTTTTCTCGAATTAGTTTGCCATCTACGCGAATTTCGTCGGTATCAAAAACTTTGGTTCCCATTTCCGGAACTATCCCGTTGATTGTTACACGACTTTCTCCAATTAATCTGTCGGCTTCTCTACGGGAACAAAATCCTGATTCAGATAAAAATTTGTTGATGCGTTTTCCGGTTTCTTCCATAGGGCAAAGATACTCTAAAGCTTTTGAAATAGAAATGAATAAATTGATTCATACAATTTTTCATCATGCATACTGTGTCCTAGCCCTTTTGTTTCAATAAAAGTAGCTTTTTCCCAACCTTCCGCAATTTTTTTGCTTTCTGAAAATAGCACAACATCATCCTCACTATCATGCGAAATAATTCCGTTCAAGGATAGGGTGGAGGCTAGTTTTTTTCCCAGAAATTCTTTCGTCTTAATATTGAATCGTTTTAAGAAATAGGCATCCAAAAGTTGGATTACTTTAGTATTTAGCCCAAGTAATTTGGCATAATTCTCCAATAATACTTCTAAATCGGAAGGTGCTCCCATCAAAACCATTTTTTCTAGGGAAAGTGTAGTAAAATGATGCTGAAAATATAAGCAAGCTGAACCACCGATAGAATGGCCAATAATGATTTGAGGTTTATGTTTTAAAACTACTTCATGAATAAAATCAGCATATTTTGGCACACTAAATTCTACACCACTGGCTAATCCATGTGCGGGTCCATCCAAAGCAATAATGGTGCTTCCTGATTTTTGAAGAAATGGAAAAATTGGTTCCCAACGAGCGGCATTACTTTCCCAACCGTGAACTAAAAGAATTTTTGTTTCATTTCCTTTCCAAATATAGACAGGAAATTGATAATTTTCCAATTGTACTATTTCTCGTTCCGCTTTTTGTAAAATGGTAGGAAGTGAATTGGCATTTAATTTTCCAACTCGAGGCTCACTAAAAAACTTATAGGCTAATTTCGTGGCACTTTTCGGAAAGGTATGGCTCAACAGATTGATGTAGGCACCAATTGATTTTGTTACAATATTTTTGAGCGTTTTATTCATAAAAAAACCCCGAATCCGGGGTTTGTATTTTTAAATCTTAGCAAAAATGCTTTCCATTTTTTCTTTCTCTTCTGTAGCTAAAACGTTGTCAACTAAAATTCGTCCACTGTGTTCATCAGTTAAGATTTTTTTGCGGGCGGCAATTTCAACTTGCGTTTGTGGTGGAATGGTGAAGAATGATCCGGCAGATGCTCCTCTTTCGATGGAAACTACCGCTAATCCATTTCTAACACTATTTCTGATTCGGTTATAAGCAGCTAACAAACGAGGCTCAATATTTGAAGCATATTCAGTTGATAACTTGGTTAAGTATTCCTCTTCTTTTTGCGTTTCGGCCATGATATCACCCAACTCCGCTTTTTTGTGTTCTAAATGCGATTGTTTTGCATTTAAACGTTCTTGAGAATCAGCTACTTGTTGTTTTTTATATTCAACAGAAGCTTTCATTTCTTTAATGTGCTTCTCGCTCAATTGAATTTCTAGTTCCTGAAACTCGATTTCTTTTGTTAAAGAATTGAATTCTCTATTATTACGAACATTTTTTTGTTGTTCAGTATATTTCTTAATTCCTTCTTTGTGAGCTTCAATAGCATTCTTTTTGCCTTTGATTTGATCATCAATTTGCTCTAAATCGGCTTTTAACTTCTCGTTACGTGCTTTCAAACCCGCTACTTCATCTTCTAAATCTTGCACTTCAAGCGGCAATTCTCCTCTTACATTTCGGATTTCATCAATTCTTGAGTCGATTAACTGCAAGTCATAGAGTGCTCTTAACTTTTCTTCTACACTCATTTCTTTTACGTTTGTCATAATCTAAAAGTACTTAACTGGATTTGTATTTTGTTCTGATAAAATGATGGCAAAATTAGGGATTTTTTTGATAAGAAAATCAACAATATAATTTTTTGTGTATCGTTCGCTTTCATAATGCCCAATATCAGCTAAAAGTAATTGATTTTCAGCCTCATAGAACTGGTGATATTTCAAATCAGCTGTTAAAAAAGCATCAGCTCCCATTTTTTTTGCCTGACTTATGGCAAAACTACCTGAACCGCCTAAAACCGCCACTTTTTTAATGTTTTTATGTAAAAATTCACTGTGTCGAATACTTCCACATTGCATTTTATCTTTTACAAATTGAAGAAAATCCAATTCTGAAAGTTCGGTTTCTAATTCACCAATCATTCCTAAACCAATATTTTGATGCTGATTTTGTAATTCATAAATTTCATAAGCCACTTCTTCATAACAATGTGTTTTGAACAACGCTTTCAAAATTTTCGATTCTAACTGTTTTTCAAAAGTGACTTCTAATTTTATTTCTTCGTTTTCTACAAATTCAAAACGTTCACCAATTTCAGGATTACTGTTCTCATTTCCTAAATACGTTCCAATTCCTTTCGAATTAAAACTGCAATCTTCATAATTTCCAATATTTCCTGCTCCGGCATCAAAAAGTGCATTTCGGAGTTCTTCATGATTTTCCAAAATAGTATAGGTGACTAATTTTCGAATGAATTTCTCTTTTGGAATCAATATTTTGGTATTTTTTATTCCTAATTGGTTACAAATAATTTTATTCACGCCATTTTGATGATTGTCTAAAGCGGTATGCAAGGCATAAATTGCAATATCATTTTTAATCGCTTTAATAACTACTCGTTCAACATAAGTTTTTCCGGTAATTTTTTTCAAACCCGAAAAAATAATTGGATGGAAGCATACAATAAGGTTGCATTTTTTTTCTATAGCCTCGTTTAGAACATTTTCTAAGACGTCGTGACAAACTAGGATTCCGTTAATTTCCTGTTCACTATTTCCGGTAAGCAAACCTACATTGTCAAAATCTTCAGCATAAGAAAGAGGTGCAAGCATTTCTAACTGTTCTATAATAGTGTTGAGTTTCATAATTGAGTTGGCTAAAAATCCAAATTGAGATTATTTCTCTCAAAGATAAAAAATCCCTACTTTCGTAACATGATTTTGTTGCGAAAAATACTCTTTCCTTTTGCCATTTTATATGGATTCATTACTTCTATTCGTAATTGGTGCTACGATATCGGAATTTTAAAATCTTATTCCTTTGATATCCCTATCATTGCTGTTGGAAATCTAAGCGTTGGAGGAACCGGTAAAACACCACAAATTGAATATTTAATTCGTTTGCTTTCTTCAAACTATCAAATTGCAGTTTTAAGTCGTGGATATAAACGAAAATCGAAAGGTTTTTTGTTGGCAGATGCAACATCAACGTCTGAAAGTTTAGGGGATGAACCTTTTCAAATGCATCAAAAGTTTCCAGCTATTCAAGTGGCGGTTGATGCTAATCGAAAAAACGGAATTGAAAAATTACTTTCTTTAAAAAAGAAACCGGAGTTAATTTTATTAGATGATGCTTTTCAACACCGTAAAGTAAAAGCCGGTTTTTATATTTTATTGACTGCTTATTCAGATTTGTATTCTGAAGATTTTATTTTACCTACAGGAAATCTTCGGGAAAGTAGAAATGGAGCAAAAAGAGCCAATATAATTGTAGTGACAAAATGTCCGCCAAATTTATCTGAATTTGAACAAAATAAATGTTTGAATAAATTAAAAGTTTCTGAAAATCAGTCTGTTTATTTTTCTACAATTACTTATGATGAAAGCTTAAGCTCAGAAATAGATTCTCGTTCTGTCGATTCTTTTCGAACTGTTGATAAATTACTTGTGGCAGGAATTGCGAAACCCGAGCCCTTTTTTGCATATTTGCAGACTCCGAATGACGAGGTGCTCTATTATCCTGATCACCATGATTTTTCAGAGACAGATATTCAAACAATTATAAATAAAGCTAAAAAGAAACCTATCATTACAACTGAAAAAGACTATGTGCGTTTAAAAGGGAAATTGCCTAAAAACCAGTTATATTTTTTGCCTATTCAAAGTTCTTTTTTATCTAATAGTGATGTTTTCAATAAAAAAATAATCGATTATGTGGGACAAAGTTCAAGAAACCGTTAACTATTTAAAGAATAAAACTAATTATACTCCTGAATTTGGAGTTATACTAGGTTCAGG
>JAKLIC010000027.1 GCA_022709825.1 Bacteroidota bacterium
TTAGGCGATTGGATTGGCTATTTTACCTATGGTGTTTTTGACGGGGAAAAATTTGAGTTGAAAAAGTTTGACTAGTTACGCTAAGTCTTTCGCTCGCAATTGAACCGTTACATTTCCATTGAATTCGTTTTCATCAATACAATAGACTAAATCAAACGGGGTTTTATCTTTGGTTCGTTCCAATTTGTTTCCCAACCCGAAACCAATTACACCATATCCTTCCGAATTATTTTGCTTGACAAATAATTTCAAATGCTCATCATTTTGCCCGATGGTTTTTCCGTAACCGGTATCGACGACCTTTTTAGTCAGGAAAACGGGCGTCATGTTTTCGGGGCCAAACGGTTCAAATTGGTTTAAAAGTCGGATGAGTTTTGGGTTAATTTCTTTCAATTCTATTTCAGCATCAATCGAAATTTCGGGAATCAATAAATCCGGATGAATGGATTCCTGCACTACTTTTTCAAAAGCCTCTTTGAAAGCCGCATAATTTTCTTCTTTCAAGGTCATGCCGGCGGCATACATGTGTCCGCCAAACTGTTCTAAATGTTCCGCACATTTTTCCAAGGCATTGTAAATATCAAAATCTTTCACGGAACGGGCTGAGGCAGCGAGTTTATCACCGCTTTTGGTAAAAACCAAGGTTGGTCTGTAATAGGTTTCGGTTAAACGGGAAGCCACAATTCCGATGACACCTTTGTGCCACTTTTCGTGAAAGACAACCGTTGTAAACTTCTCTTTTTCCTGATTTTCTTCAATTTGAGCGAGGGCTTCCACCGTTATTTGTTTGTCCAATTCTTTTCGGTCCACGTTATACCCTTCAATTTCTGCCGCAAATTGTTCGGCTTGCTCCAGGTTGAATTCGGTTAATAATTCTACCGCGTGGTTGCCGTGTTTAATTCTACCGGCGGCATTAATTCGGGGAGCGATGATAAACACCACATCGGTTATGGTCAGTATTTTTTTCTTCAGGTTTTGAATCAAGGCTTTTATGCCGGGTCTAGGGTTTTTGTTAATGACTTCCAATCCAAATTTGGCTAAAATTCGATTTTCACCCGTCATGGGAACGATATCAGCAGCAATGGCTGTAGCTACCAAATCTAAATACGGCAGTAAGTCATATATGGATTGGCCTCTGTTTTGAGCTAAAGCCTGAATGAGTTTGAAACCCACGCCGCACCCACATAATTCGTCGTAGGGATAGTAACAATCGTCTCTTTTAGGGTCTAAAACGGCAATAGCTTTGGGCAAATTATCTCCCGGTCGGTGGTGGTCGCATATGATGAAGTCAATTTTTCTTTCGTTGGCATATTCAACATGGTCGATTGATTTGATTCCGCAATCGAGAGCAATGATGAGCGAGAACCCATTGTCGTCTGCAAAGTCAATTCCTTTGAAAGAAATGCCATAGCCTTCGTCGTATCGGTCAGGAATGTAGGTTGCCACATTCGGATAATAGCTTCTTAAATAAGCCGAAACCAAAGAGACTGCCGTAGTGCCGTCGACATCATAATCGCCGAAAACCAAAATATTCTCTTGGTTCGCCATCGCTGTTTCAATTCGATTGACCGCTTTGTCCATATCTTTCATCAAGTATGGATTGTGTAAATCCGCTAAAGTAGGTTTGAAAAATTGACGTGCCTGCTCGTAGGTAGAAATTCCTCTTTGAACCAACAACGTAGCAATACGCTCGTCCACCTTTAGCTGAGCGGCTAAGGATGAAACTAGGTGAGCCTCCGGTTTTGTTTTTAATGTCCAACGCATAGTATAAAATTTTGAATGGCGGTTAGTATTTCATGATAGAAACAAATTTAATGTGTTTTCGTTTAATACCATTACTTTGAGGAGAGAAAAAATTGGGAGAGGGGGGGGTAAACTCGAAAAAAAGAAGTACATTTGTATATTAAATGTTTCATTTTTGTGTTAAATTGACTTTTATGTATCAAACTAGTTACAATAAAAATTGGTATGCGATGACTGATGCCGTAGTAGTAAAGACACTATGTGCCAGTTTGAAACAAATGCGTTTAAACCAGAATCTTTCCCAAGAAGAGCTGGCAGAACGATGTGGTTTAAGTCGAATAACCATCAGCCGTATGGAAACCGGTCAAGCCATTAATTTGTTAACCATGGTGCAGCTCATGCGGGCTTTAGGCAAATTAGACCTCTTCAACTACTTGAATGAAGAGCCCGAAATCAGTCCGATGAAAGTAATGGAAGAACGAGCAAAATACCGTAAAAAAGCCTCCCCTTCCAAATAACCATGAATACCCTAGCGGCTATAAAAATATGGAATCATCGGGTTGGTGCTATCCTTTGGGATGAATCAAAAAATGTTGGTTTTTTTGAGTTTGATAAAGACTTTGTCAAACTTCCGTTTGATTTATCTCCCCTTATCTTGCCTATCGAAGATGCCCGAAAAGGTCGTCGGGTGTATTCTTTTCCCTTTTTGAACTATGAAACCTTTAAAGGATTACCCGGTTTATTAGCCGATAGTTTGCCGGATAAATTTGGGAATCAGGTTATCGATGCATGGCTGGCTCAACAAGGCCGTTCCGCCCAACTTTTCAATCCGGTTGACCGCCTTTGTTACATTGGCAAACGCGGAATGGGAGCCTTGGAATTTGAGCCCGAATCAGGGCAACTCGCCACCCCTTCGAACCCCTTGGAAATTGAAGCCTTAGTGCAATTTTCCCGAGAAGTGTTGGACCAACGAGCCACCTTCAAAACAAATTTACAATCCGAAAACGGATTTTCTGACCTCCTTCAAGTGGGAAGTTCTGCCGGCGGTGCCCGAGCAAAAGCCATTGTAGCCTACAACCCTTCCACTGGAGAAGTCCGCTCCGGTCAAATTGATGGTTTAGCAGGCTATGATTATTGGCTTATCAAATTTGACGGTGTAACCAATCATCAGTTGGGCGATCCAAAAGGATATGGAAACATTGAATATGCCTATTACTTAATGGCTCAAGCTGCCGGAATAACCATGATGGAAAGTCAGTTAAAAAAAGAAAATCAGCGGGCCCATTTTATGACCAAACGGTTTGACCGCCTTAATAATCAAAAATTGCATACGCAAACCCTCTGTGGAATAGCTCACTTTGATTACAATATGCCCGGTGCCTATTCCTATGAACAAGCCTTTCAAATAATGCGGCAAATGCAGCTGCCCTATACCGACATGGAAGAATTGTTCCGAAGAATGGTTTTTAACATCATGGCCAGAAACCAAGATGATCACACCAAAAACATCTCATTTCTCATGAATCCGGAAGGGAAATGGTCACTTTCACCTGCTTATGATATTACATTTGCTTATAATCCTTCCAATTTTTGGTTAAAATCACATCAAATGACCATCAATGGAAAAAAAGATGATCTCAACTTAACCGATGTTTTGACTGTTGCAAAAAATGTACATCTTAAAAAACCGACTCAACTTATTCATGAATGCCGAGAGGCTATTGTAAGATGGGGAGAATTTGCAGACGCTGCTTTTATTAATTCCGAGCAACAAGCAGAAATCAAGGGTTTTTTTAACCTATTAATGTAACTTAATTGTTTCATTGTGATTGTTTTTTGAGCTTATTGTATCAAAAAAGTTGTATTTTTATTTGATTGATTTGCCGCCTACCACTACTACAATTTCTCCTTTAGCGGGTTTATTTTCAAAGTGTTTTAGGACTTCCGCGGATGAACCGCGAACGGTTTCTTCATGAAGTTTAGACAATTCTCTGGACACAGAAACCGGTCTATCTGCCCCAAAATAGTTTACAAATTCAGCGAGTGTTTTTGTTAATTTATGCGGAGACACATAAAAAATCATCGTTCTGACTTCGTCGGCTAAGGCTAAAAAACGGGTTTGTCTACCTTTTTTATCCGGAAGGAACCCTTCAAACACAAACTTATCATTAGGCAATCCGCTATTCACTAAAGCCGGCACAAAAGCCGTTGCTCCGGGCAAACATTCTACTTCGATGTTGTTTTCGACACAAGCCCTAGTCAACAAAAAACCCGGATCGGAAATGGCCGGTGTTCCGGCATCGGAAATCAAAGCAATCGTTTCTCCGGATTGTAACCGCTTAATCAGTCCTTCCACCGTTTTGTGTTCGTTGTGCATGTGGTGGCTTTGCATGTGCGTACCAATTTCGAAATGCTTCAATAATTTACCGCTGTTTCGGGTGTCTTCTGCCAAGATACAATCTACTTCTTTGAGCACTTTAATGGCTCTAAAAGTTATGTCTTCCAGGTTTCCGATGGGTGTGGGAACGATGTACAGTTTGGACATTTAGGCAAATTTTTTCTCTACCAAATTCATAAAACGAGCGGCATAATCTTCTTTCCCTCCCCAATTATTATAGTCGGGTTTTACCATATCCTCCACAAAACTTTGTGCTTCTTCAAATGAATCATAGGTACTGATTTGAGAAACCACGCGATTAAAATCCTCGTTACTTCCCGCAAATAAATGTTTTACAAAAGCAATTCGGTCATTTAGTCCAATGTTAATGCCTTTGATTAAAGTGTCGTTTAACGATGCGATTTTGTGCTCCATTTTAGCCACAAAAACTTCTGCTTTTATTTCCGGCACAAAAGTTTCTTCCGCTTTTTCAAAGGACATTTCAGAAGCTCTTTCCACTTCTTTCGGAACGTCGTTGACTTTTATAAAATCCGGTTCTTTATAATCTGAGCCCAATAAGTCTTCGAACAAAATTTGTTTTTGCTCTAATTTTGGAGCTGTTTTCTCTTCCTCCTCCTCTATTGATAATTCAAAAATCGGATTGAAAAGAGGTTCTATTGTTTCTGTTTTACTTTCTTCTTCCAACACCTCTTCCGTTGCTGCTACTGTTTCAGGTTCAGGAACAATTTCTTCTTCGGTTAATTCTTCCACAGTTTCCGAAACTACTTCCTCAACAGTCGGTACTTCTGCTACGGGCTCTTCTTGCAGTGTTTCTTCAATTAGAGTTTCTTGAACAAGCGTTGGCTCAACCGTAACTTCTTCCATCTCCACAATAGGTTGGGCAACGGCTACTGTATTTAATTTTTCTTCCAATTCTTCGGCAGAAATTTCTTCTTTCAATACATTAATATTTTCTTCATAAAAACGAAGAATGGCTAGTTTTTCATATAATTTTTGAGCTTCCTGATGCAATTGTACTACATCTTCTTTGCCTTTTAATTTTAAAACTCGGTGGGCAATGCTGATTAAATCGGCTTCTAACTTTTTCTTCATAACTTTTAAAATTATATTGACTATAGCGTTTAGAATTTTATAAATTTGTTACTGATACAAAATAACATAAAAATATGTTGTTCACCGCTAGAAAAGTAGAAAATGTTTCTTGAAAATACCGTAAATCATAAAGAACAATTTGGTTGGATTGAAGTCATCTGCGGATCGATGTTCTCGGGAAAGACCGAAGAGCTTATTCGAAGACTGAAAAGAGCTCAATTTGCCAAACAAAAAGTGGAAATTTTTAAGCCTGCCATCGATACGCGTTATCACGATGAGATGGTGGTTTCGCATGATGCCAATGAAATTCGTTCGACTCCCGTTCCGGCGGCTGCTAATATTCGTATTTTGGCTCAAGGTTGTGATGTAGTAGGCATTGACGAAGCTCAGTTTTTTGATGATGAAATTGTAACCATTTGCAATGATTTGGCCAATTCAGGAATTCGCGTAATTGTGGCCGGTTTAGACATGGATTTTAAAGGAAATCCATTTGGACCAATGCCCGCTTTGATGGCAACAGCAGAATATGTCACTAAAGTGCACGCCGTTTGTACCCGCACAGGGAATTTAGCCAATTACAGTTTTCGAAAAGCAGATAATGATAAATTGGTTATGCTAGGTGAAACGGAAGAATATGAACCTTTAAGCAGAGCCGCCTATTATCATGCCCTTCGCGAACAAGCGGAACACAAAACGGAAAACACAAACAAACCTAAATCCTAACTGGTGAACCTTGTTATAAAAGATATTATTACGTTGCTCAATGCCTCTTTTTCAGGCAGTCATTCTGAAAATAGTATTGAAAACGTATCCCTCGACAGTCGCTCCCTGCAAAATAACCAACAGACTTTGTTTTTTTGTTTGGTGGGTCCCAACAACAACGGACATCATTATATTGCTGAATTGATTGAAAAAGGTGTTCGAAATTTTATTGTTTCCGAAAAAGTTGAACCTGTTCAAGATGTCAATTTTTTACTCGTTGACAATACATTAACTGCACTTCAAAAATTTGCTTCTTTTTATCGTAAAAAATTTGATTTCCCTGTGATTGGTATTACCGGAAGTAACGGAAAAACCATCGTCAAAGAATGGTTAAATTTTTTATTAAGTCCTGATTATAATATTATCCGCAGTCCGAAAAGTTACAATTCACAAGTGGGTGTTCCGCTGTCGGTCATTGGCATAAATGAGCAACATAACTTAGGGATTTTTGAAGCCGGAATTTCAACAGTTCATGAAATGGAGCATTTGGAGCCTATCATTGAACCCACGATTGGAATTTTAACTAATATTGGGTCAGCCCACGACGAAGGTTTTGAAAATTTAGGTCAGAAAATCAAAGAAAAATTAAAATTATTCAAGCATGTTCACGTGCTTATTTATCATAAAAACAAATCGATTGACGCCTTTTTAAATCATGACATTAAAACATTTTCATGGAGTTCCAGTGATAAAACAGCTGATGTTTTAGTACATCCTAAAACCACGAATCAGCAAACCACCTTGAATGTTACTTATCAGGAAACCTGTTTTAAAATAAAAATTCCGTTTTCAGATGAGGCCTCGATTGAAAATGTAATTCATTGTTTGATGGTTTTGTTTTATTTCAATTATGATTTTGACACTATTCAAAATCGACTATCCCTTTTGTATCCTATCGAAATGCGGTTAAAAGTCAAGAAAGGCATAAACAACACTATGCTGATTGATGACAGTTACAGTTCTGATTTTCAATCGTTAAAAATTGCATTAGACTTCTTAGAGAATCAAAAACAGCACCATAAAAAAACGCTTATCCTTTCAGATATTTTTCAAAGTGGATTGGAGAATGATGAATTATATTCCCGGGTTTCGCAAATGATTATTTCCAATAAAATCAGCCGTGTAATTGGCATCGGTGAAACCATTTCCCAGTATAAATCCAAATTCTTAAACGGGATGACTTTTGGCTCACAAACCGATTTTTTGGCTCATTTTGACAATTTAACTTTTGAAAATGAAACCATTTTAATCAAGGGAGCCCGAAACTTTCATTTTGAAGAAATTGTTTCCTTATTAGAAGAAAAAACACATGAAACCGTATTAGAAATTAATCTAAATTCCCTTTCACATAATTTAAATTTTTATAAGGCTAAACTAAAACCCGACACCAAAATGATGGTGATGGTAAAAGCCTTCAGTTATGGAAACGGTGGTTTAGAAATAGCCAAATTATTAGAATACCTCAACGTTGATTATTTAGGTGTAGCTTTTGCCGACGAGGGAATTGCGTTGAAAAGTAATGGAATTCATTTACCAATTATGGTTTTGAACCCAGAAACTACGAGTTTTGAAGCTATCATACAACATCATTTAGAACCAGAAATTTACAGTTTGAAAGGATTAAATGCTTTTTTAAAAATTGCCAAGCAAAAACTTCTTAAAAATTATCCGATTCACCTCAAAATTGATACCGGCATGCACCGGTTAGGTTTTGATGAAATTCATTTGGAAGAATTAATAACGATTCTAAAAAATTGCAAAACGGTTCAGGTAAAAAGTATACTGTCTCACATGGCGACGAGTGATGATTTAACTCACCACGAATTTGCTTTGGAGCAAATTGAAAAATTCAACCGTATTTCTACCTCTATCCGTAAGGAATTAGAAATTAGTCCGATTCGGCATATTTTAAATACTTCAGGAATATCCAATTATCCGCAAGCACAATTTGACATGGTTCGATTAGGGATCGGTCTTTATGGAATTTCTAATGATACTCATGAGCAACTTTACTTGGAAAATGTAGGCACCTTAAAATCCATTATTTCCCAAATCAGAACCATTCAAAAAGGAGAAAGCGTAGGATACGGCCGGAGATTTATTGCGGAAAGAGAAACCAAAATTGCCACGATTCCGATTGGCTATGCTGATGGAATCAGAAGAAGCTGGGGAAATGGGATTGGCTATGTCATGATAAATAATCAAAAGTCTACTATTGTAGGCAGTATTTGCATGGACATGTTAATGGTTGACATAACTGAAATACCCTGTGTGGAAGGAAATGAAGTTATTATCTTAGGCGACAACCCCAGTGTGAGGATGATGGCTGAAAAATTAGGTACTATTCCTTATGAAATCCTGACCGGAATTTCACAACGGGTAAAAAGAATTTTTTACAGAGAATAAAGAAATTTATTGCAACTGTTAAAATTTTAACTAACTTCGTTTTAACAAACCTTTTAAAACCTAATTATTATGTTCAAAGAATTTAAGAATTTTATTATGACCGGCAATGTGATTGAATTTGCCGTAGCTGTAATCATGGCCGGAGCCGTTGGGGCTGTGGTTAATGGTTTTGTGAATGATATTGTTATGCCAATAGTAGGAATGCTAACCGGTGGTGTTGATTTTTCTGAAATGAAAGTTGTTTTACAAGCTGCTATTGTTGAATCGGAAGGTGTTGCAGCCGTTCCGGAGGTAGCTATCCGATGGGGAGCATGGGTTAACACCTTAGTTAACTTGGTTATTGTTGGTTTTGTCATGTTTATGATTATCAAAGCCTACAACAAAATGAAAAAACCAAAAGTGGAAGCACCTGCTGCACCAGCCGGACCAACACAAGAAGAATTATTAGCTGAGATTAGAGATTTATTGAAAAAATAGTCGTTCCGCTACATTATATATTCTAACTATACTCCCGTTAAAAGCGGGAGTCTTTTTTTTACAAAAAAATCAAAATTTTGTGAAACCAATCTATTTCCAATGAATATTCTATATTTTTGCAATTCAAATCTAAAAATTCACACATGAGAGTTGCAGTAGTTGGTGCTACCGGAATGGTTGGCGAAGTTATGCTTCAGGTTTTGGCCGAAAGAAATTTTCCGATAACGGAGTTAATTCCGGTTGCTTCAGAAAAGTCAATTGGTAAAGAAATCGATTTTAAAGGAACCAACTATAAAGTAGTAGGTTTACAAACAGCGGTTGATTTGCATCCGGATATTGCTTTGTTTTCCGCCGGAGGAGAAACCTCTTTATCTTGGGCACCAAAATTTGCAGCAGTTGGCACAACCGTCATCGACAATTCATCCGCTTGGCGAATGGATCCGACTAAAAAACTAGTGGTTCCGGAAATCAATGCTTCCGAATTAACCAAAGACGATAAAATCATAGCTAATCCTAACTGTTCTACTATTCAGATGGTGATGGTTTTGGCCCCGCTTCATAAAAAATATAACATTAAACGAGTAATTGTCTCAACATATCAATCCATTACCGGAACAGGGGTAAAAGCTGTTCAACAATTAGAAAATGAATATGCTGGTGTGAAAGGCGAAATGGCTTATCCTTATCCGATTCACCGCAACGCTATTCCCCAATGTGATGTTTTTGAAGATAACGGTTACACCAAAGAAGAAATGAAATTGGTTCGCGAAACCCAAAAAATCATGGGAGACAGAAGCATTGCCGTTACCGCAACCGCGATTAGAATTCCGGTTGTTGGCGGTCACAGTGAAGCTGTAAATGTAGAATTTTCGAATGATTTTGATGTGAATGAAGTTCGTTCGATATTACACAATACTGCCGGAGTTACCGTTCAGGATAATTTAGACACTAAAACCTATCCGATGCCTATTTATGCACAAGGCAAAGATGATGTTTTTGTAGGCCGAATTCGCCGTGATGAAAGTCAGTCCAACACCCTAAACATGTGGATTGTGGCGGATAATTTACGCAAAGGAGCGGCAACCAATACCATTCAAATTGCAGAGTATTTGGTAGCTAACAAACTAGTTTAACAAAAGATTAAAAGTAATTTAAGCTCCTTTTTAGGGGCTTTTTTGCTATCTTTGTTGTTGATGAAGAAAAAAATAGCTATAGTCAACCTCTATTTAATGATGGCGGTATTGTTTACAATACTGTTTCAATCGTTGCATACGTACCGACATTTAGTAACTGATTATTTTGATAAAACTGAAGTTTGTCATCATTCACATGATGGCTTTTCACATCAACATGCCGACGATGATTGTTCGGTTTGTGATTTTCATTTTTGGTTTTATGTCAAACCGGATGTATTAACGTATCGATTTGATTTCCCGATTAAACCCGTTCCTTATCTTTTACAGGAAATCACTCAGGTTTCTTCCTTTTCAGGTTCTCTTTTTTCACACCGAGGTCCGCCAACCGTTTAAAATTATCGAAACTAAAATACAATCATTTGTTCCAAGAACGAATGATTGTCAGTGTTTACAATTTTTTGAACCAGAAAAATGCGGTATTTTATTACTCTTTTCTTCTTGCTATGTTTTGGTTTTTCAGGTTTTGGGCAATTCACGTTACGTGGAAAAATTACCAATGAAAAAAACCAACCTTTATCAGGAAGCCATGTCCACACTAACTACAAAAATGTAGCCAGTGATCCTATTGGCGAATACGAAATCAAGGGTTTGCCTAAAGGTGAATTGCGGGTTTATATCTCCTATTTAGGATACAAAACCTGTGACACACTCCTTAACATAAAAGAAGATTATGTTTTGAATGTCAAGCTTACTCCATCTGAAACTACTTTGAAGGAAGTCACGGTCAAACAAACTTCTACAAAAGTCAGTAACAGTATTAGTGTGCAGCAAATCAATACGGAAAGAATTGAAAGAAGTAGCAGTCAAACCTTGGCAGAAGCTCTCAAAGAAGTATCGGGTGTTTCCCTTTTAAAAACCGGGAGCAGTATTATCAAACCGATGATTAATGGATTGCACAGTAGTCGGGTTCCTATTTTTTCCAATCAAGTTCGATTAGAAGATCAACAATGGGGAGCTGAACATGCTCCAAATTTCGACATTAATGCTGCCGGAAAAATAACCGTTATTAAAGGAGCCTCCGGATTACAGTATAGTGGTGATGCTGTAGGTGGATTAGTTATTATAGAACCCCTTACGGTGACAAAAGACACCCTTTTCGGAAAAACTATTTTGAGTGGTCTTTCTAATGGACGCGGTGGCGTAATCAGTTCAAGCATTCACCAAGGAAAGCCGACCGGATGGCGGTGGAATGCCTTGAGTACTTTTAAATATTTAGGCGATAAGGAAGCTCCTGATTATGTTTTATCCAATACCGGAAATCGTGAATTTAATTTTTCGGGAGATATTTCCTTTGTAAAAAAGGAGTATGAAGTTTTGGCCTTTTACAGTGTTTACCTTGCTGAAATAGGGATATTAAGTGCTTCACACATTGGTAGTGCGAATGATTTGTATAATTCGATAGAAAATCAGGTTCCCAATGTAATTAATGATTTTACTTATGCCATCATCAACCCAAAACAAACGGTAGAGCATCATTTGGCAAAATTGAATTACAAACAAAAAATTGATGATTCCAGTTCCTTATCAACTTTCTATTCCTTTCAGTTCAACCATCGGGAAGAGTATGATTTGCGAAGAACTGACAATGCCAACAAAGCAGCTTTAGATTTAGAATTGGCAACTCATACGCTTCAAACAGATTATAATAAAGCATGGGAAAAATGGACTTTAAAAACCGGTATCAATGCTCTTTATCAAAACAATTTTGCCAATCCGAAAACGGATGTAAGACCCTTAATTCCTTCCTATGTTAAATTTGATGGCGGACTTTACGGGGTTGGTAACTATCAAATTCATGAAGAGTTAGCTTTAGAAATGGGTATCCGTTATGATTTTTCTACCATTGAAGCCACTAAATATTATCAAAAATCCCGTTGGGAAGAACGTGACTATGATGCTGATTTTGCTGATTTTATTATTGGTGAAGTTGGAAATCAGTGGCTCACTAAACCACGTTTTACTTTTCATAATTTTTCAGGGAGTTTCGGAATTCGTAAAACATACGCTTCTGATTGGACATGGTTAAACAACCTCAGCCTTTCCAATAGAAATCCGAATCCATCCGAGTTTTTCAGTGATGGCTTACACCATTCTACCGGTCAAATTGAATTGGGTGATTTGCGTTTGCTACAAGAACAGTCGATTAAATATTCTACTTCTCTCTTGAAAAAATGGAATGCGGTGTCCGTTGAATTTAATCCTTATTTTCATTGGATTTCTAACTTCATGTTTCTGAAACCTATTGATTTCGAAACAACGATAAGAGGGGCTTTTCCGGTTTGGGAATACCAACAGACCGATGCCCGATTATGGGGAATTGATTTACGCAGTCAATGGCAAATTAACCCTACATGGAAACATCTTTTTTCAGTAGCTTATGTCAATGGAGAAAATTTAATCGAAAATCAACCTTTGATTGATATGCCTCCTTTAAACCTTTCCACGTCGGTTCAATATAAAAAATCATCCTGGAACGAGTTGGTATTGGAGTTACAGTATGAGTTGGTTCTTCAGCAAAATCGCTATCCAAATTACAATTTTGACACAACTATTCTTGTTGATGGCGAATTATCGCCTGTGACGGTTGACATCAGCACACCGCCAAATGGTTATCAACTTTTTAACTTTTATTCCGAAATGAAAGTTAAATTGTTTCCTAAAATTTTGACTACCCTTGCTTTTTCTGTTCAAAATATTTTAAACACTTCTTACCGGGACTATTTGAACCGGCAACGTTTTTTTGCGGATGAAACCGGAAGAAACATTCAACTACAATTAAAATTTAATTAACCCGTTGGGTGTAATTATTTGAAGAAAAATAAATTGATTAGATATTGGTCAAGATACTGAATTTCAGTATCTTGAAGTCGCCAAACAAACCAATATCTATGACAAATATAGTTAAAAATTATTTTAGAGTTTTAGAAGTTATAAGTTCTTTGAGTTATGATTTAGAATTTAAATCAAATGTCGGAAGAAAAGCAAAAATGTCTGATTTAGAAGTTGTTGCATTGAGTTTAACTGCTGAATTCATGTCTATTGATAGTGAAAATTCATTGTTTAAGCAGATAAATCAAGTAGAAATTCCAAATTTAATAGAGCGAAGTCAGTTCAATAAAAGAAGAAGAAAGTTGTTCTTATTTTTAGAAGAGGTTAGAACCAAGCTAGCCAGAGAGTTTTTAGAATTTGAAGACTACTTTATTGTTGATAGT
>JAKLIC010000028.1 GCA_022709825.1 Bacteroidota bacterium
GCTTAAAGATTCCTCTTTAATGTTTTTTGCAAAATCTTTTGCAATGTTTTTGCAACCCAATAAAAGGTAAAATAATTCAAATTCACTTTTAGTTAATTTGAAAAGATTAAACTCAACATGTTCAATTGCATTATCAATATAAAAGCGTAATTTTTCAAAGTTAGATGTGATAATGTAATTGCAATCCTGTTGATTATTTTTATAACCAAAGGCTTGAGATTCAATTTTGCTTAAGTCAGTCGTGTTTGTGCCTTTAAGTTCTATTACAGCAACTACTTTATCATTTATAATTATTGCTCCATCCGCTTTTTTGCTGTCTTTGATGTTTTTGTATTCGGTTGTTAAATTAAAATCAGGTTGCGGATTTTTGGTGTAACCTAAAATGGCAACAAACAAGTCAAGTAAAAATTCACCTTGATATTGTTCTTCTTTACTATTTCTGATATTTTCCTGGATAGTTGGGTTATGAAAGTGATTTTGGAATTGCAACCACTTTTCTTGCAAAAGATTTTTGTCTTGTGTTTTTAGGTATTTTGAAATTACGGTATTTTGAAATAAAGGCATTGAAAATCATTGATTGATTAGATTTTATAAATTTAGTAAGAAAATGTGATTTATTTTTTATTTTCTAATAATCTGTTTTCAACAATTTTAGTTTTTTATCTCGTGTTAAAAGTATTTCTTTTTTGATGCTGATTATATGATATTTTAAATTCCCCGATTAAAAGTTGATAATATAATTTTGTATGCAAAAAGCATATTATTTGTAGTAAAATTACACCGGAATACTCAGAATTCCGGAAAATCGTTCCGGGAACGTTCGGAAATGGATCGGGGAACGTTCCGGGAACGTATCGGTAAAATTCCGTGAACGATCGGAAATCATTCCGGGAAATTTCCGGGAACATTCTCACAAGAAGGGCATAGGTTCGTGCATGATTTTGAAAATAATTAAATGTAAATGGAAAAAACTGTTGAACTGTTGAATTTTGAAAAAAGACTTGAATTCATTCAGATTATGATTCAACAGTAGTTTTTTTATTTCAACAGCTTGTTGAATATTCTTTTGAAAGTGTTGAATGAATAATGCTTATTTTATTGAAAGTTGTGTGCAGTTTTCAACACTTCAACAGCAAAGACAAAGTTTTCTCTTTTAAAAGTATAATAACGACCTTTTTCAGTCGTGAAATTTATTCCATTTATATTTTCTGGACTTTTAAATTCAGTTCGATAATATTTATAACTACTGTTTACAGGTTTTAATTTGTACTTTTCTTTCAGTAGCTTAACTATGTAATTACTTTGAGCAAGTACATTATTTCTTTTCAGCATATCCACAAGGTTTTTTGCAGTATAGCATAATTCGTCTTCACAGGAATTTTCAAATTCGTCAATCAAAAGTTCTTCCAATTCTTTTTCTACATAACTACGATTTCCATTGATTAATTTTCCTAAAGAAGGAGTGTAAAGTTGTTCAGCACTAAACCACATTCGAGTAGTGGGAATGGTGCTTATATTTCTGGTGTTTAGAAAATTTGCAAAACAGGGAACTTCCTCTTTCATTTTTTTTATTAAGTTAATATCATCATGGTTTTGCAATGGATTAATTTTTCTAATCCAATACCTTATTTCTTCAGAATCAATTTTTATAAAACTGTCTTCATTATTAGAGCAAAGAATAAATTTTCCAAAAAAGTCTTGTTCAAATTTATCTTTTCCTTTTAGTTCAATTTTATTTGACTTTGCTGTAGATAAATTTTTGATTCTTTCGCTGTCTTCTCTTTTGTCCAAAAGAACTTCATCTACTGCAATAATTAATTTACCAGACCAATCAGCATTAAATCTACTTCTAAAATCATCATTTGTATTGATGGTCATGTTGTATTCAAAAATCAACTTTAATAAATTGATAAATGTTGTTTTTCCGGTGTTTCGTTCGGTGCTTACCAAACATAGAATTGGCAATATTTGTGTTGGCTTTTGCCATAAAATTGTGAGAAAGTCTAACCCAATTTCAAATTGCTCTCCAAAGATATGTTGCAGAAAGTGAATAATATTTTGATATTTATTTCCTTCTTTTAATTCATAGCTTAAAAGTTGGTATTGGTTGTAACAATTATTGATAATTTGTTCATATTTATTGTGGGAAGGAACAATGCAAAACGATTCGTATTTATTTACTTTTGCAATGGAATCTTTACCATAGTCATCAATAAGAGTTTGCCGGTTCCATTTTTGCAAAACTTTGTTACCACTTGATGATTTTATAATCTTATAGAACTCTGTGCCTACACGGATATATTTATCTAGCTCTTTCATACGGTAAGTTTTAGATAGGCAGGACAATCCTTGATTGTTCTTTTTGAGTTAACAATATTCACAATAACTGAGCTTACAGTTTTGTCAGCAATAAAAATTTGATTCACATTGTTTGCAATTTCAATAGGTAATAGCAAATTTGAAGTTTCAATTAATTGCTTTGTTATGCTAATGTCTGAAATAGCTGAATCAGAAACCAAATAAATTTCTTTATTTCTAATGTTTTCGAGTTGCAATAATTTTATTTTGTCAATCGTTTTGTCTAAATAATACAGAATATCATTTCTTCTGGATTCAAGTTTTGTTTGTATGGTTTCCATAATTCTTGTTGATTTAAATTAATTTTAAAATCCCATTGCATTTTAAACAACCTAACTATACAATTTGTAATTAGTTATAATTTAAAATGTGAGCAGAATTGTTAGAATTGATTTCTTTTACTCATGGAGTTAAGTACCTCGCTTTTTTTGTACCTGATTTTGTTCCCGATTCGGTATGCCGGTAAAATGTCTTTTTTTGTCCAATCCCACAAGGTAACAAGGGACACGGATAGAAGTTTGGCTGTTTCCTCTCTAGTGAGGAGAACATCATTTTCTTTGGATTGCAAATTATTTGCAAAATCCTTTAAGACTTCACTAAATCCATCTAGAATTTCTTTTTTGAAATCTGTTGTGTTAGTGTTTTCGATTTGAAGAATTTGTTTTGTCATTACTCTATTTTTTAATTAATAATAGAGCTAAATTAAGCGTGCTTATTCTGAGGACTAGTCCTATTTACAGTCCTAGCTTAATTTCAGTTAATAATGATTTTGCTAAACTTTCATTTTTATTTGAGCCAGCAGTATATCTAGATGGGTTATCATTAGACCCTTTAACCATTCTGATATTTCCTCCAATAGAGCGTAACTCATTTTTATTATTAGGGTCTTTAATTTGTATTATTGCAATAAGTTGTGAAAGTTGGTTGTCTGTAAAAGATTTTAATTTTTCCAATTCGAAAAACCCTATTTCATTTAAAATTGTTATGGCCAAGGGTAAAGATGGATTTTTTAAACTAAGTTCATTGGCTGTCTCATTATTAAAAAATGTTGTGTTTGGCTCTGTATATAAATGCGGATTTTTTCTTTTATTTAAATTAATGAATATTTCCGTATCATCCAATCTTTGTAGTCTGTAATATTTAATTTCAAATTGATCAAATTCGTTTAATTCATAAAATAATTGAAAAAGTCTTGAATTGTTTTGCAATAATCTGGTGATTTCTTTTAATACATCCCTAAGAGCAAATTCATTTATTAATTTATAAATCGAATTGGTTTTGGGAAGTTCAATGTTATTTAATTTTTGAAATTCTATTAAAATGTCATTTTCAATAATTAAATCAATTTCATCTTCAGAATACCTCAATAGTCTATTATTAAAAATAGTATGTAGAGCTTTGATGTCTGTGTTTTTTTCTGAAATTCTGTTTTTTAAATATTTATTTATTATCACTAATAAATCATTATAGCAAATACCATAATTTAGTTTTTTACTTTTACAGTCGATAAAATATTTTTTAATCTTAAACTCAACCAATGAATAGATTTTATCGTAATGTTGATTGTAATGTTCTGAATATTTCATAATGTTATTACTTTTTGTTGTTCTCCCAATACGCACTAATTTTTTGCAAATGTTCAGTTTGTGAGGCCTTAATGTATTTCAAAAATTGTGCCTCTGATTGATGTCCGGTTGCTTTCATAATAGTAGAATTGTCAAAACCAGCTAAAAATAAATTGGTTGCAAACGACCTTCTACAAATATGTGAAGTTACCAATTCATGTTTAGGGTAGATTTTGAATTCTTTACGATTGGTTTCAGGATTTATTTTTGCACCAAAAACCATTTCTTTTAAACCTACTTCTTCACAAGCTGTTTTGATATAAAGATTGAATTTTTGATCGGATATTTCCCTTGGAAATTCTCCGTTTCTTTTGTTTAAAACTTCCTGAAACTGTGGATGGATTGGAATATATAAATTCTGGTTTGTTTTTTGGGTAGTTATATTAATTATATTATCAATTACATTTTCTTTACCAATTCTTAGGAAGTCAGAAACCCTCAATCCTGTTCGCAATCCAATGATAAACAAATCCCTTGCGTTGTCTAGTGATTCCTTATCGCTAAAATCATGTTTTGCAATTTTATTTATTTCTTCTTCATTTAAATAAATATCTTTCGTTTCATTAGACGGAGCTTTAAAATCACGGTGTTTGTATTTTGGATTGATAGAATAACCGTCTAATTCAATGTTGGAGCAAAAAGTTTTTATTCTAGTTATTAGAGATCCAATAGAATTATTATTTAACTTTTCAACTGTTGAGCTGTAATGAATAAAATCTCTGTGAAAGTTCAAATCAATATCTTCAAATCGATATTTGTGGTTTTGAACTTTTTCAAACGCTTTTAATTTATTGAGGGTCGTTGTATAGTTTTTAATTGTTCGCTCTGCAATCGGTTTACCATTATACATTCTTTTGGGAGCTTCTTTTACAAATAGCTCAACCCAATCCACAAAATAAATTTTATAATTATTGTCTTCAGTTACCCTTCCAAAAAAGTTTTCTATAGTTTCTTTTAACCATTTTTCTGAAATGAATTTTTTGGAATTATAATCCAGATTATATTTATCAATTACGTATCTTTCTACCTGTTCTAATTGATGGTTTAAAAAGTCTCTGTTGGTTGTTGTTGCTTTGGGCTTTAATCTTTGTTTGGATGAAGACCAATCGTCAGCTGATACAGTAATACCTGTTTTTGTTTTTTGGTCAATTCGTTTACTGTCCCAAAAACGGACATGGATACTAGTGTACTTTTTCTTTCCTTCAACTATAAAAAATTTCAAATTCATATACTATTTTTGCCGAATATTTGCCGAAAAGTAGTTAATTTTTTTGAATTTGACTTAATTTAACTTAATATTTTTTTTGCACACATTTTTAAAAACTACTTAAATATAAAGGTTTTCAAAGGTTTTGAGTGGTTTTTTCAATTTGAGAAGATTAAGAATTGCGACTTCCACTCCGGGTACAAAACCTCTCAGAAATGGGAGGTTTTTTTATTGCGATTAGAGTGTATGCATTACAATTTCTTAAAAATCCAATCGTTAACCAATAAGTAGTTTTTTATTTTACTACGCCTATTTACGTATTTCAAAAAAGAATTACTATTTTTAATATTGCATAGTAAATTTAAGTAAAATGAAAAAACGCATTGGCATTGTAGAAGACGATAGGGACTTGCGTGAAGCATTAGGGATGATGATTCAATTTACGGATCAATATGAGTTGGCCGGAAGTTTTGAAAATGCGGAGCTGGCTTTAGAAGAATTGCCTAAACTTACCGTAAATGCTATTTTAATGGATATCAATTTGCCGGGTGAAAGCGGAATCATCTGTGTGAATAAACTCAAGAGTATTTGCCCTTCTGTATTAGTATTGATGTGTACTTCTTATGAAGATGATGAAAAAATATTTCAAAGTTTGGAAGCCGGTGCGAGTGGTTATATTTTAAAAACGGAAGGTCCGGCTAAAATTATTGGAGCATTAGATGAGTTATTTGAAGGAGGAAGTCCTATGAGTAGTAGTATTGCCCGTAAAGTGGTGGCGAGTTTTTCTAAAATGGAATCCCAAAATAAGATTACAGAATCATTAACTGCTCGTGAAAAGGAAGTGTTAGAATTGTTGGCAAAAGGGCAAATGAATAAAGAAGTAGCCGCTCAGTTAGAAATCAGTAACGGTACGATTCGGAAACACATTCAGAATATTTACGAAAAACTACATGTAAATACTCGAGTTGAGGCTGTGAATTTATATTTAAAACGATAATTCCGTCCCTCAATGAAATTTATTTTACAGTTATATTTTTTTTTCTTTTGCATAGTTGGATGGGCTCAACATTCCGATGATCAACCGTTATTGAAAAATCTTCAAAATTGTAAAACTGAAAAGTGTCGTATAAAGCAATCTTTTTTGTTAGCCGAGTATTTTCTAGAAACAGATGATATTGAGTCGTCTCAAAGATGGCTCGAAAAAACAAAAGATTTAGTGTCTCCAAAAGTTATTGACAGCACGGCTGTATTCATCCAAAGTCTGCAGTCGGAGCTTTTTTATTACATGGGATTGTATCAGTTTGGAACCAATGAAGCAGAGAAAGCTATAGAAAAAGCAAGGCAAATCAAAGACAGCTTACTTATTGCGGATGCCTATTTCTTTTTAGGAATTAATCAACTTGAAATTAATGAGTTGGAGAAAGCACAACAATCTTTGTGGAAATCAAGAAATTATTTTCCTAATAAAACCGATAGAAAACATATTCGAAGTCTTATTCAAAAGGAACATATCTATAATAATATTGCCCAATCAAAATTCAAATTGAAGGAGATGGATTCTGCGGTTTGGTATAATGCAAAAGCATATACATTTGCTAAGAAAAACAACAGTAAACGAGGTATTCCCAATATAGAACAAACCTTTGGACAAATTTATCTTTCAAAAAACCAGAAAGACAGTGCTTTGTTTTACTTTCAAAAAAGTATTCATTCTGCTATTAAAAGCAACTATTATGATATTGTATTGTTGAATTTCAGCTATTTGATGGAAAGTCAATCAGACGATCAAGTATTAGTTAACCAATGGTTTGAAAAAGGCATGGGTTTAATGGATCAAAAAATCATTAACATCACATTCCAACGCTATTTTTATGTAACTGCTTTGGCTGTTTTCAAAAAGAGGAATCAAACAGATAAAGTGGCTTTTGTGCAGGAAAAAATTATAGCCATTGATGATGAAACTCAACTGAAAGGCAATTTTTATATTCAAAATATAACGGAACAGTACGCGAAAAATGAGAATAAATTACTGACCTTACAAGTTGAGGAATTAACAAAGCAACGAAAATATGCTTTTTTGCAATTAATAGCCGCCGGATTATCACTTATTATTCTTTCTTTAGTGATCGTTATTATTCGAAGAAAAAATAAAATTCAGCAAACATTACTTAATCAAAAAAGTGAAATCAGTAAAGATTTACATGACGATATAGGAAGTGGTTTAAGCAGTATTTTAATACACGCAGATTTATTATTAAGAAGCGGTGAAACCAGTGATAAGCAAAAAGTATTAGCCACAAAGATTAATCAAACCGGGAAAGAAATTTCACAACGGTTAAATACGTTCATTTGGTCATTAAATACAGAACATAATACGTTGCAACACTTTTCAGAATATGTTAAGTTTTATGGCACAACACTTTTTGAAGAAACACCGATTGCATTTTCATTTACCACCAACATTCAGGATATTGAATCGGTAAAAATGAACGGGCAATTACGGAAGCATTTATTTTATGTCATCAAAGAAGTTTTTAATAATGCGTTGAAACATGCTGAGGCAACCAAGACAGAATTGAAAATGCAATTGCTTTCTCCTAAATTGTTACAAATTACTATTGTGGATAATGGAACCGGAATCATCAAAGAGAACGATTATGGAAATGGAATTAAAAATATTCAAAATAGAATAGAACTATTAGGAGGAACGTTTGTCATGCAAACTAAAAATGGCTTACAAACCATACTTACCATTCGACTTTAAAATTACTTTTTTAATTTGTAAGAAAATAGGAATACGCTAAAAGGCGTATTTTTTTATGCACTCCAAATGCGTTAAGTTTTGATACAATATTGATTTATTTGATAAAGCCTTGTGGTTACTGACTTTTTTATTATTAGAACTGTTAAAATAACTACGGATAATATCGTATTGTGGTATCCATTTGATTGAGTGAATTTTATACTTCAGAAATCACTAAAAGCAGCTTATTCTGTTTTTTCAAAAACCACTATGATGAAGAAATTAATTTTACATTCATTCTTGTTTTTTTCCATTGGCCTCTTTGCACAAGTGGGAATCAATACCACCACACCTCAAGCTCAATTAGAGATTAAATCATCCAATGAAGCAACACCAAGTAACACCGATGGAATTTTAATTCCTAAAATTGACACTTTTCCGGCTACCAATCCAACGCTTGCTCAACAAGGGATGTTGGTTTATTTGACTATACCGGTAGGAACCAATTTACCCGGTTTTTATTATTGGGATGATGCCACATCGAGTTGGATAAATTTGAAAGGAGCTGATGGCGGAACGCTCGACCAAGCGTATGATTTTGGCGGAGCTGGTTTGGGTAGAACTGTAACTGCCGATAACGGAGCTGTGTTAATCAATGGAACGGATGGATTGGTTTCAACTGGAACCTTGGGCAGTGGTGCTTTAGCTCCTTCAGGTGCCGGGACAAGAATGGTTTGGAATCCAAGAAAAGCTGCATTTAGAGCAGGTGAGACAACTGGAGCACAATGGAATGATGTAAATATTGGTGTTATATCAACAGCTTTTGGTTTTAATGCTATAGCATCAGGAAATTTTTCAACAGCTTTTGGAGGTAATACAATAGCATCGGGGGCAACTTCAACAGCTTTTGGTTCAACCACGATAGCATCAGGATTTCGATCAACAGTTTTTGGTTATGAAAATACATCGTCAAGTCATGGTGAAACAGTAATTGGTATTGGAGCAACTACTTACACCCCATCAACCAACGGAGACACACAATTTAGAACTGCCAACTCAACAGATAGATTATTTGTAGTAGGAAATGCAATTGATGTTAATAATAATTCTACTGTTGATGTTGCTGAAAGAAGCGATGCGATGGTGGTTTTAAAAAATGGCTTAACCCGTTTGCCTTCAACAACTAATACAATGATAGATGCTGCTGATGGAAAAGCAGTTGTTACAAAAGAATATTTACAAAATAATTCATCTGGCACACTTGACCAAGCATACGATTTTGGAGGAGCGGGAAATGGTAGAACGATAATTGCAGATACAGGCGCAGTAACTATTACCGGAACTGATGGTTTTGTATCTACAGGAACTATAGGAAGTGGTGCTATAGCCCCTTCAGGTGACGGAATAAGAATGGTTTGGAATCCAAGAAAAGCAGCATTTAGAGCGGGAAATGTAAATACCATAAATTGGGATGATGCTAATATTGGGACATCTTCAGTAGCCCTTGGTAATAACCCTCGTGCTAGTGGATCTGCTTCTGTAGCAATTGGAAATGTTGTTACGGCATCGGGAATAGGCTCTTCCGCCTTTGGAACTAGTTCTTCTGCGATTGGTCAGGCTTCAACAGTTTTTGGGAGAAATAATATTGCCTTTGCTAGTGAATCTACGGCTTTTGGTTTTAATAATTCTGCATCCAGTTATGGTGAAACCGTTATAGGAATTGGAGCAACAAACTATACTCCAAGTATCAATGGTGCTTTACAATTCAGAACTGCCAATGAAACAGACCGTTTGTTTGTAATTGGAAATGCCATTGATGCTAACAATAACAATACCGTTGATGTAGCAGAAAGAAGCGATGCGATGGTGGTTTTGAAGAATGGAAATGTTGGTGTAGGGTTATCTACACCGCAGAATAGATTGCATTTTCATAATCCGACAGGTATTCAAACTTTCATTCAATTAACTAATTCTTCTACAGGAATTACTCAAAATGATGGAATGATACTAGGAAATATTATCGGTACAAGTGAAGCAGGAATCATTAATCAAGAGCCAACAAACTTTTATTTAGGAACATCTAGTGATCAAAATCAATTAGTATTAACACCCTCGGGAAACGTAGGCGTTGGAACTGATTCAGCACAAGCTAAACTTCACGTTGAAGGAAACATCCGTATGGTAGACGGCAACCAAGCCGCAGGAAGAGTTTTAACAAGTGATGCGAATGGAACGGCAACATGGACTACGCCGGGAGTGGGAACTGCTGGTACATTAGACCAATCTTATGACTTTGGTGGAGCGGGTTTAGGAAAAACAATAACTGCAGATGCCGGAGCGGTTACTATAAATGGCACAGATGGTTTTGTTTCTACTGGCACAGATGGGATTGGAGCCTTAGTCCCAAGTGGATTAGGAACAAGAATGGTTTGGAATCCTAGAAAAGTTGCTTTTAGAGCTGGAAGAGCGATAGGGACAGAATGGGATGATGCTAGTATTGGGCGATATTCCGTTGCTTTTGGGTATAATAGTACAGCAAGTGGTTTATATTCAACTGCATTTGGTGGATTTTCAACAGCAAGCGGACAATTTTCAACGGCTTTTGGGAATAATGCTTTGGCAAGCGGTTATGCATCTACTGCTATTGGAGAACTTGCAACTGCAAGTGGAACATATTCAAGATGTTTTGGATGGTCATCTTTGGCAAGTGGTACTATTTCCACAGCATTTGGTGCTTCTACTATTGCCAGTGGTAATATATCCTTTGTTTCAGGAAATGGGAATAGTGCTCCAAGTTATGGGGAAACAGTTATCGGTATTGGTGCTACAATATATACGCCTTCAGTAAATGGAGCCCAACTATTTAGAATCGCTAATGAAACAGATAGACTTTTTGTCATTGGCAATGCAATTGATACCAACAATAATAGTATACTGGAAGATAGCGAAAGAAGCAATGCAATGGTAGTTTTAAAAAGTGGAAATACAGGTATTGGTATATCTTCTCCCCAAGAACGATTGCAAGTTGGTATTGGAAATATAGCTGTAACTCAAGGCGATATTTATTTAGCGGCTCTCAATGGAATTTTTAATGCTGGCGGAGGGTTGATGACAAATGCCATCAATTATATTGGTGATGCTTTTGTACCACCAACTATAGTAGCTGGAGATGAAGATTTATACATAGCTGATGATATTGAGTTAGGAGGACAAGGTTATAAACCCGGAGGAGGAACATGGGTGGCTCCTTCCGATAGAAGATTAAAACAAAATATACAATCTTATTCCGACGGATTAGAAAGTGTTTTAAGGATCAATCCAGTCACCTACCAATATAATAGTGTCTATAAGACATTGGATACAGGTGAAACCTATGTAGGGGTAATAGCTCAAGAGGTACAGGAAGTAGCTCCTTATATGATAAATGAAAAACCTTTTGGACAAGTTGTTGAAGAAGATGAAAATGGACAGGAAAGAATAGTGAAACAAGGAACGAATTACTTAACATTTGATAGCTCAGCCTTAACCTATATGTTGATCAATGCAGTAAAAGAAATAAATGGTAAATACGAAGAATTAAGAACCAAAAACGAAACCCTCGAAAATAAAATAAACGAATTATTAAGCAAAATGGAAATGTTAGAAAAAAAATATTTTTTAAATGATGGAAAGTAATATAATCACATCCTTATTATTGATTGTATTTATCAGTTTTATAGTTTTTCTCAAAACAATTAACCACACTAAATTATAATCTTTCAAAACCACTAAGAGAATAAGTAGTGAGAGATTTGGTTCTTCCTGAGAATTCCATTGCATAGATAAAAGCACCACTTTGCAAAACTCTTTGATACACAAATCAATTCAACAGTTTTTTTGATATTAACAATAAGGGTAATGAAAACGATTCCGTAACGTTAGTAGTGCAGACAACAAACAGAACTTTCAATGCGGTCATTTCTATAGATACACAGTCAGGTGTTTTTATAATTAATAGAGTGAGAAAGGTTTATTTCACCAATTAGAAAAGACCAAGCAACAAAACAAATCAAACGGTAGTAAGCGTTAGAACGGTAATCATTTGGTTTTAAATTAGTTTTAGTGGTTGATCCCCTTCCGGCAAGTGGTTTGCGGAGGGGGATCTTTTTTAAAGTCTTTTCACCACATGTGTCACAATCCCCCAAATGATCAATTGGTTTTCTTCGGTAATTTTGATAGGTTCAAAAGCTTTATTTTCCGGCATCAAAAGTACACCGTCTTTGGTCACTTTGATGCGTTTTACGGTGAATTCTCCATCAATATAACAAACGGCTACTTTGTTGTTTCTGGGTTCCAAACTTCGGTCAATGACTAAAATGTCTTCATCATCTATTCCCGCTCCAATCATGGAGGTTCCTGTGGCTTTGGCATAAAATGTTGCTTCTCTGTTTTTCACTAAAACAGCATCTAAACTGATTTTTGTTTCATCAAAATCGGCTGCCGGTGAAGGAAATCCGGCTTTGATTCCGGCTGTAATAAACGGAAGTTCAATTGGATTATCTAAATCCGGTATGAAAAAGGTAAGTTTCGTTTTTGTCATATTTTTTTAACCACAATGAGCACAAAGAAGGCACAAAGTTCACAAAATTAAGCATTACCCACAATTTACTTTAAAAATATCCCGAATATCCGTCGTGTATTTTGGCGAAAGCAAATTCTGTTTCATTTTCCAAGTGCGTTGCAAGTCTTGGTTACCTAACCTGATTTTG
>JAKLIC010000029.1 GCA_022709825.1 Bacteroidota bacterium
TCTTGTTCCTCCGATGATTCCGGTGATGCATATTTTAACTATTTCCCCTTAACATCGGACAATAGTTGGACCTATGAAGTAGAAGGACAAACCACAGATTTTGATAATTTATATGTTGGAGATGAAATTATTTTAAACAATAAATCCTACCAACAAATGAAGACAACGGATGTTCCTTTTGGATTCTATTCGTCGCTTTTGAGAGAAAACGGGCTTAGAAATGAGGGCCAAAAGTTACTTTTAACTGGCACACTTGCCTTAGATTTAGGCGTTGACATTCCACTGGATTTTGCTCTTGAAGACTTTATTCTAATCAATAATGATGCTGCCTCTAATGAAGTTATGTCTACAAAATCAGGTACAATTTCTCAAGATTTAAATGGAACTCCAATTACTATTGATTACACCATTAAATCTACAGCTCTTGAAACGCTGCCTAGTTTTACAACTTCTAAAAATGTGACTTACACTGATGTGAAAAAAGTTAACTTTGTTATAAATGTAGAAGTGACCACTATACAGACAATTCCGGGTACAAACATAACCATACCAATTCCTATTTTAAACAGTCAGGATGTTTTGACTGCTACACATTATTATGCTCAAGATATTGGAATGGTCTATTCAAATAACCAAATTTCTTATTCATTAGCCATCAATCCGGCGGATTTTGGTTTAGACATTCCTCAAACAAGCTCTCAGTCTCAAAACGAATTCTTAGACTCGTACACGGTGAATTAACATACTTTAACGTGCAATTACAAGATTTAACTCTTTTCGGGGTTACCTTTGCAGTAGTAATAAAATTTACATACTATGAAAAAATTATTTTTATCGGCCCTTATATTAGTTGGGTTTACATTTAGTGCAGATGCTCAGGAAATTTCAAAAAATGCATTAGGATTACGTTTAGGAAGCAATGATGGTTTTGGTGCTGAAATATCCTATCAAAGAAAATTATCCAATTCTACTCGTTTAGAGTTTGATCTTGGTTTAAGAAATTCTGACAATGATGATGCTTTTAAAATTGTTGGTTTACACCAATGGGTTTGGACAATTGAAAAACGTTTTCAATGGTATGCAGGACTTGGTGCAGGATTAGGAACTTGGACTAACAATGACAAAAATCATGAATATGAAGATGGTGCCTTTTTATTAATGGCCGGTGATATTGGTATTGAATACAATTTTGATATACCGTTGTTACTTTCTTTGGATTTCAGACCTGAACTTTATTTCGGAAATAATTACAGAAATGACAATTATGGTTCTGACATCGCTTTGAGTATAAGATACCAGTTCTAATTCAATCAATATAAATTAAAATGCCCTCTTAGTGTCTTACTATCGAGGGTATTTTTAATTAGGATAGTTTTTATTTTATAATGATATTTTTTTTAGAATTTATTTTTACTATTGCCAAAGGATTTGTCATTACAGATGTAGCCATTCCTTTGGGTTCATTTTCTTTGATGGTTATGACAATATCATTTTCCATTTCTTCTATATTTTCGATAGTGAAATAATATCCTCCGGAACTTTTTGTCCCCATGTTTAACAATAAAAAGTTACACGTATAAATATCCGCTGCTTTTATTTTTTTCTTTAAATCAGCATCATTCAAAAGCATTTTAAATTCTTTTGGTTCTGAAATAATTTCAAAAAATTTAAAATTTGCTCCACCTTGATCCTCTTGTTTTAAGATTTCATAAAGTGGTAATTTATCCGCATTATTTGTTTTTGAGGCACAAGAAAACAATACAATACTTATAATCAAGAAGGCAATTATTTTTTTCATCTTAGTTTGATTCTGTTTTAAATTGTTCTTGAATGGCTTTTTCATAAATTGCTTCATAAAGTGGTAATATTTTTGCAATATCAAATCGTTCGGCAACAGTATAAGCATTTTTCTTGAAACTAGCTAAGTTGGTTTCATTTTCTAAAATACGAACTGCATTTTCCGCCATCGAATCTATATCACCCACATTGCTTAAATATCCTGAAAATCCGTCCACATTCACTTCCGGTAAACCGCCGGTATTACTTGAAATTACCGGAACACTACAAGCCATGGCTTCTAAAGCTGCCAATCCAAAACTTTCCGTCTCAGAAGGCAATAAAAACAAATCAGAAAAACACAAAATTTTATCAATCTCATTACTGTTTCCAAAAAAGATAACTTTATTTGCTATCCCTAATTCTTCACAAAGTAATTCCGCTTTTTCTTTTTCCGGTCCATCCCCTACCATCATTAATTTTGATGGAATTTGTTGTTGGATTTTGTGGAATATTTTTATGATATCAGGAATGCGTTTCACTTTTCGAAAATTACTGATATGGGTGATAATTTTTTCTGAATCTGTTGCCATCAAAGAACGGTAACACGGAGCTCCTTCCTCTAACTTTGTTTTCTCCAATTCAATAAAATTTGGAATAACTTCAATTTCTTTGGTGATATTAAACAACTTGTAGGTTTCATCTTTCAAACTTTGAGAAACAGAAGTCACTACATCCGATTTATTAATACTGAAACTAACGGCAGGTTTATAAAACGGGTGATTCCCTACTAAAGTAATATCGGTTCCATGCAAAGTAGTAACCATAGGAATATAAATACCCTCATCTTTCAACATTTGCTTAGCCATGTAACCGGCATAGGCGTGTGGGATAGCATAATGCACATGCATTAATTCGATTTTATGCAACTTAACCATATCAACTAATTTACTGGAAAGAGCCAATTCATAAGGTTGATAATGAAAAAGCGGGTATTCCGGAACATTAACCTCGTGGTAATGCACATTTGGATTCAATAAAGCCAATCGCACGGGTTGACGGTACGTGATAAAATGTATCTCATGTCCACGATGAGCCAATTTAAGTCCTAATTCAGTGGCTACTACTCCACTCCCACCAAAAGTAGGATAACAAACTATAGCTATTTTCATGCAATTTAATTAGATTAACAAATCTACTATTTTTCAGAGCAGATTTTGGTAAGAATTCGTTAAAATTAAAATTTCAAAGCCTTACACCAATTCAAAAACGGTTGTGTTTTTTACCTCCCCAATCATGAAAGAACTGTGTGTACTGCCAATGTGGTTTAACGTGGTTAATTTTGTTATCATAAATTCACGGTACTCTTCCATGTTTCCCACACATATTTTCAGAATATAATCGTAATCACCACTCACGTGAAAACATTCCAAAACTTCGTGCAGTTTGACTACTTCACTTTCAAAGTCGGATATGTACTCTCGGGTATGTTGCACCAATTTGACATGGCAAAAAACCACAAATCCTTTGTTAATTTTTGAACGGTTTAAAAGAGCAACATATTGTTGAATTATGCCTAAACGTTCCATTTTTTTTATACGTTCATATACCGCTGTTACAGATAAATTGAGCAATAGTGAAAGCTCTTTTGTTGTTTGTTTGGTATCCGTTTGAAGTAACGAAAGTAATTTTTTGTCAATTTTATCGAGTTCCATAATTAAAGAGTTAGGTTTTAAAAAATCTATTCAAATAAAAAACAACAGACAAATATAGTCATTAAAACTATTTAAATTAAATATAATAGTTAAATAATCTAAATTTTAATCTATATATTGTTTTAAATTCTAATATTTCTGTATTTTGTAATGTATATTAAAAAACATCAAAATGAAACCAACTGATTTTAATGCTGCCAATCAAATTCAAGATTTACAATATTTTGGAGAATTTGGAGGCGTGAATCCCTCCATTTCAGACAGTTCAACCTATACTTTCTTGTCTGCTAAAACAATGTTTGACACCTTTGAAGGAAATGCTGAGGGATGCTATTTGTATTCGCGTCATTCTTCTCCAATGAATTTATATTTAGGCAAAGCTTTAGCGGCCATGGAAGGAACGGAAAGTGCTAATGTGGCTGCTTCCGGAATGGGTGCTATTACCCCTGTTTTAATGCAATTGTGCAATGCCGAAGACGAAATTGTTTCAAGTAGAACAATTTATGGTGGAACCTATGCCTTTATGAAAAATATGATGCCTCGATGGAATATTAAAACACATTTTGTAGACATCACTAAACTAGACATTGTCGAGGCAGCTATTAATCAGAATACAAAGGTTATATATTGTGAAACGGTAAGTAACCCTTTATTAGAAGTAGCAGACATTGAAGGGCTCGCCAAAATTGCTAAAAAGCACAATTTAAAATTAGTGGTTGACAATACCTTTTCACCACTTTCCGTTGCTCCTGCACAATTAGGTGCAGATATTGTTATCCATAGTTTAACAAAATTTATCAATGGAAGCAGTGATACAGTTGGTGGAGTGGTTTGTGCTTCTCAAGAATTTATCAATGCGTTGAAAAATGTAAACAGTGGTGCGAGTATGTTATTTGGGCCAACAATGGATAGTTTACGTTCTGCCAGTATTTTAAAAAACTTAAGAACCTTACATATCCGAATGAAACAACACAGTTACAATACACACTATTTAGCTGAAAAATTTGAAAAAGATGGTTTGAAAGTAGTTTATCCCGGATTAAAAAGTCACCCTAGTTATGAACTTTATGCTTCAATGATAAATAAAGAATATGGATTTGGTGGCATGATGACTTTGGATGTGGGCTCATTGGACAAAGCCAACGAATTAATGGAGTTAATGCAAAACAGAAACCTTGGTTATTTAGCAGTAAGTTTAGGCTTTTACAAAACATTGTTCAGTGCACCGGGAACTTCTACTTCCTCTGAAATTCCAATTGAAGAACAGAAAGAAATGGGCTTATCAGACGGATTAATTCGATTTTCAATTGGATTGGATAATGATATCGAACGAACTTATCAAAAGATGAAAGCGTGTATGATAGAACTGGGAGTTTTGAATAAATAAAAATACATTTTAAGTAAATATAATCCGATTCAACTCAGAATCGGATTTTTTTATTAAAATTCAAAATTCAAAAAAAATAGTATATTGCATCCACAAACAAACTACATGGAAAGTCAAGATATTAAATCACAAGACCCGAAAGACGAACAACTTATTGAAAATAAGGAACTTTCTATTTTCGAAGCATTAATTCCTATCTTACTTTTAATAGCTATTTTAGCCTATAATGTTTATGCTTATGGTGACAGTGCTACTGCTGGTCCGAATCAATTTGCATTAATTATCGGTGGAGCAATTGCGGCAATAGTTGGGTTTCTAAATAAAGTTTCCTATCAAGCCATGATGGAAGAAATTGCCAAAAACGTAAAATCTACTGCAGGGGCCATTTTAATATTATTGATGGTGGGGGCACTTTCAGGAACATGGTTAATTAGTGGTGTTATTCCGACTATGATTTATTATGGTTTACAAATTTTACACCCTGCCATTTTTCTTCCGGCTTGTTTAATCATTTGTTCTGTAATTTCAATTGCGACTGGAAGCTCTTGGACAACTTCAGCAACAGTTGGAATTGCTCTGATTGGCATTGGTTCAACAATCGGAATGCCGCTTGGAATGGTTGCCGGAGCTGTAGTTTCGGGAGCTTATTTTGGTGACAAATTATCACCATTGTCCGATACAACAAATTTAGCACCGGCTATGGCTGGAACAGATTTGTTTACGCACATTCGTTATATGACAATTACCACTGTACCAACTATGATTATTACATTATTACTTTTTATTTTTTTGGGTTTAGCTCAAACAACTAATGGTTCAGGTGATAATTCAGCAACGCTAACATCAATCAAAGATGCCTTTACCATCACACCTTGGTTGTTTTTGGTTCCGGGAATTGTCATAATTTTAATCATCAAAAAAACAGAACCGCTTATTGCCTTATTAATAGGAACCTTATTAGGAGGTGTTTTTGCACTTATTTTCCAACCGGAATTAGTAGCAAAAATTGGCGGAAGTAATCATTTATCTTTTGTTTCCGGATATAAAGGTGTTATGAATGCTATCACCGTTGAAACTTCGGTTGAAACCACTAATCAAATGCTCTCTGATTTATTTTCAGCTAAAGGGATGAAAGGAATGATGAGTACGATTTGGCTAATTCTTTGTGCTATGGTATTTGGTGGTGTAATGGAGGCTATTGGTGCATTAACTCGAATTACAGATTCTTTATTAAAACTGTTCCACACTACTTTTGGCTTATTTGCCAGTACTGTTGCCAGTTGTTTAGCATTAAACCTTACAGCTTCGGATCAGTATTTAGCAATAGTAGTTCCCGGAAAAATGTTTGCTAAAGCCTATCAAGATAAAGGTTTAGCTCCTGAAAATTTAAGCAGAACTTTAGAAGATTCCGGAACAGTTACATCTGCATTAATTCCTTGGAATACTTGTGGAGCCTATCAATCCGGAGTGTTAGGCGTTTCAACTATTTCATATCTCCCCTATGCTTTCTTTAATATAATCAGTCCATTTATGACTTTGCTATTTGCTGCCTTTAATATTAAAATAAAGCAGTTAACAACTAAATAAGATTTACTTTCAAAAATTATCTAAAACTACTTTTATCGGCAGTTTTTGTTATTTAATATAACTTTAACTACTATTGATTCCATATTGTTTTAGTATGATAATTACGAATAATGAATTAATAATTACTTAAAATTACAGAGTAACTAATTTTAAGCCATTATCATCGTAAGCATCAGTAAAACTAATACTTCTATACTAAAAAGGAATGACTAATATCATAGATTACTCTTCTGTAAAGTACTAAATTTGCAACTGAAATTAACATTTAAAATAAAAATAATTATGTCATTAGTAGGTAAAAAATTTCCAAACATTACAGTAGATGCCATTTCTGAAATGGGTGATAATTTAAGAATCAATGTGCTTGATGAAGCCGTAAAAAACAACAAAAAAGTAATTTTATTTTGGTACCCAAAAGATTTCACTTTTGTATGTCCAACAGAATTACATGCCTTTCAAACTGCTTTACCGGAATTTGAAAAAAGAAATACCGTTGTTATTGGTGCTTCTTGTGACACAAACGAAGTTCATTTTGCTTGGTTAAATACCGCTAAAAATAATGGCGGAATTGAAGGAGTAACTTATCCAATTCTTGCAGATACAACACGGAATTTATCATCGGCTTTAGGCATCTTAGATATTGAAGTTGGTGAATATAACGAGGAATCTGATTCCTATTTAATTGACGGATCAAATGTTACTTACAGAGCTACTTACTTAATTGATGAAACCGGTAAAATTTTCCATGAAAGTGTAAACGATATGCCATTAGGAAGAAATGTAAATGAATATTTACGTTTAATCGATGCTTACACACACGTTCAAACTAAAGGAGAAGTATGTCCGGCTAACTGGGAAGAAGGTAAAGATGCTATGGTCGCAGACCGTTTAAGCACAGCTGCTTATTTAAGTCAAAACTAATACAATTTCAAACACAATAAAAAGAATCAGTTTTTGATTTTTGATATTGAAATTTTAAAAACATAAAATATGTTAATCGATTTAAACGAAGATACGCTTCAAGATTTAGTGACAACTAACAACAAAGTAGTCGTTCAATATTCTGCTTCTTGGTGTGGAAATTGCCGAATCATGAAACCTAAATTCAAAAAATTAGCTTCAGAAAATGATGCTATTACGTTTGTTTTGGTAGATGCTGAAAATTCTCCTGAATCAAGAAAATTAGCTAATGTTTCTAATTTGCCCACGTTTGCAACATTTGTAAACGGAGAATTGGTGAATCAAACACAAACCAACAAAGCCGAGGTATTAGCTGAATTGGTTTCTGAAATTTCTGCAAACTAATGAAACTACCGGTAATAAAACACTTAACCCAGTTTATTGAAGATAACGACCAAGATTATCTTGTAGAAACCATTGAAGTTTTAGAAGCTTTAACAGAAATTCCATCCTTAAAAGAAGAAGAGTTGGACGTTATTGGAGAATTAATTTCCAATATGTATGGAGCGTTAGAGGTTCAGAAATCTATTCAAAACGGAATGGATAAAAAAGAAGCTTTGAACGGGTTTATGAAACGGGTTTTAGGTTCAATAGACAAATAATTTCCAAACAAATACCTTTATAAAACGCTTCCTTCGGGTGGCGTTTTTTTTGTTGCGAAAATCCACTAAAAGATTACTAAAATTTTCATACTTTTGAACACTAATTAAATAACAATTATGGCATCAATTACTTTAGGAGGAAATCCTATTCATACGCAAGGAGAACTACCAAAAGCGGGCTCAAAAGCACCTGATTTCAATTTAATAAAAACAGATTTATCTTCCACATCTTTAAGTGATTATGCAGGAAGCAAATTAGTTTTAAATATTTTTCCGAGTATTGATACCGGAGTTTGTGCTACATCAGTCCGAACATTCAATCAAAAAGCGAGTTCTTTAGAAAACACAAAAGTTTTATGTATTTCCAGAGATTTACCATTTGCTCAAAAACGATTTTGTGGGGCTGAAGGATTAGAAAATGTTGAAAATTTATCCGATTTTAAAACCGGAAGTTTTGGTGATGCTTATGGATTAACAATTGTTGACGGACCATTAGCCGGTCTACATTCAAGAGTTGTTATTGTTCTTGACGAAAATGGAATGGTTACTTATGCCGAACAAGTTCCTGAAATTGCTCAAGAGCCAAATTATGAGTTGGCTTTAGCTGCATTATAATTCGAATATGGAATTTCAAAAAGACACTACCCTTTTCACCGGACGCCTAAAAAGTATGGTTTTTGCTCTAAAAGGAGCTTACAAATTGGTTACAACAGAGCACAGCGTGATGGTTCAGTTTTCAATCGGTATTATTATTACTATTGCCGGTTTTTATTTTGAAATTACCAAAACAGAATGGCTTTTGCAAACGTTAGCAATCGGATTAGTTTTGTCCATTGAAGGATTAAATACAGCCGTTGAAAAAATAGCTGATTTTATTCATCCGGAATTCCATGAACGAATAGGTTTCATTAAAGATATTGCAGCAGGTGCCGTTTTTTTTGCAGCTATGACTGCTATTGTAATTGGTGCTATCATATATTTTCCGTATGTTACAACTTTAGTATAACTAAATTTAAATAATTACTTTTACAGCAAATCAGACAGTTTTTAAATGGCTAAATCATCAACGACAAGTTCTGCAAAATCAGAAACAGATAAGGAAACAAAAAAATCCTGGAAGTTTACCAAACAACACAAATTTTTGTTTGGTTGTTTTTTGGTTTTATTTTCTGTTGCTCTTTTTCTTTCGATGATTTCTTTCTTTATTTATTGGAAAGAAGACCAAAGTGCCATAACCAGTTTAACTAACCGTTCAGTTGAAGTTCATAATTGGTTAGGAAAAATTGGTGCTTATATTGCCGACTTCTTTCTTTATAAAGGATTTGGTATTGCTTCCTTTTTATTAGTCCGACTTTTCTTTTTATCCGGAATTTATATGATTTTGAGTTTACCACTCAAAAAGCTCAAAAATGTTTGGTTTTGGGATTTATTTGCCATGGTTAATTTTTCATTACTTTTTGGCTTCTTTTCAAATTACATTCCTGAACTAGGCGGTGTTATTGGTTTTGAAATGAATTCCTTGATTCAGGATTTTATGGGAAAACCGGGAACTTTGTTAGTTTTAGTTTTCAGTTTTTTAATTTATTTGATTTTTAAAGTCAATGTTTCCCCTGAAACTTTTCAAAAATTGTTCGAACGGAAGAAAAAAGAAATTAAGGAAGATTTAGCCGATGCAAAAAGTGCTTTTGATCAACCTTTACCCACCAATACTAAAGAAGAAGAAGAAGTTGAAGAAGGTGTAATTTCTATGAAACCAACTTCTGTCTTTGAAATCAATAAAGAAGCTTTAAAACCAACCATTGAACATGCTTCAGAAATCAATTTAGAGCCAAAAGTAAAAACATTAGATCCATTGCCCCATTCAGTTCCAAGAGAGCCTGAAATCATCCATACCGATGATGAACAATTTGTGATTGAAAAAGCACCTGAGGAAGAACAGTTAGAAGAAAACCTTGCCGCTCGTTTAGTAGCCGATTTTGGTGAGTTTGATCCAACTTTAGAACTTTCTAAATATAAATTTCCAACCCTAGATTTATTAAAAGATTACGGTTCAGCCGGAATCACCATTAACCAGGAAGAGTTAGAAGAAAATAAAAATCGAATTGTTGAAACACTTCGAAATTATAAAATTGATATCGCTCAAATCAAAGCAACCGTTGGACCATCAGTAACTTTATATGAAATTGTTCCTGAAGCTGGTGTTCGTATTTCTAAAATTAAAAGTTTAGAAGATGATATTGCTTTATCACTCTCTGCCTTAGGAATTCGTATTATTGCTCCAATTCCAGGCAAAGGAACCATTGGTATTGAAGTGCCAAATAAAAATCCTACTATGGTTCCGATGAAATCGGTTTTGTCTTCTCAACGTTTTCAGGAAGCCGAAATGGAATTACCGATTGCTTTAGGAAAAACAATTTCTAATGAAACTTTTGTGGTCGATTTAGCTAAGATGCCTCACCTTTTGATGGCTGGAGCCACCGGACAAGGAAAATCTGTAGGTTTGAATGCTGTACTTACCTCCTTATTGTATAAAAAACATCCGGCGGAAGTAAAATTTGTTTTGGTTGACCCTAAAAAAGTAGAGTTGACTTTGTTTAACAAAATCGAACGCCATTATTTAGCTAAATTACCGGATACTTCCGATGCTATTATTACCGATAACACGAAAGTTATCAATACCTTAAATTCCCTTTGTATTGAAATGGATAACCGCTATACTTTGCTGAAGGATGCAATGGTGAGAAATATCAAAGAATACAACGAAAAATTTAAAAACAGAAAATTAAATCCAAACGAAGGACATCGTTTTCTACCCTATATTGTTTTAGTAGTGGATGAATTTGCCGATTTAATTATGACTGCCGGAAAAGAAGTGGAAACACCTATTGCCCGTTTGGCACAATTAGCACGAGCAATTGGTATTCACTTAATCATCGCTACTCAAAGACCGTCTGTGAATGTGATTACCGGTTTAATCAAAGCTAATTTCCCTGCGAGAATTGCTTTTAGAGTTACCTCAAAAATTGATTCAAGAACTATTTTAGACACGCAAGGAGCTGATCAATTGATTGGTCGTGGCGATATGCTCTATTCCAACGGAAATGATTTAGTTCGGGTGCAATGTGCTTTTGTAGACACACCGGAAGTAGAACGTATCACAGAATATATCGGTTCACAAAAAGCTTATCCAAATGCATATCTTCTTCCGGAGTATGTGGGAGAAGAGAATGGCACAATGCTTGATATAGATATATCTGAACGTGATTCAATGTTTAGAGAAGCTGCAGAAGTGATCGTAATTGCTCAGCAAGGCTCCGCTTCTTTATTACAACGAAAATTAAAATTAGGTTACAATCGAGCCGGTCGCTTAATCGATCAATTAGAAGCCGCCGGAATAGTTGGTCAGTTTGAAGGAAGTAAAGCACGTGCCGTCAATATTCCTGATTTAAATTCGTTGAATGAATTTTTTAATAATGAACAAAATAATGCTTAAAATGAAAAATCTTATTTGGATTTCTATTTTTTTTATCTCTACAATTACCTCTTTTAGTCAAGAAAAAAAAGCCAAAGATTTACTTGACGAAGTAACCGCCAAAGTTAAAAGCTACGAAAATATAGCCATTGATTTTAAATATTCTCTTCAAAACACCAAAGAAAATATCAACCAAGACAGCAAAGGAAATGTAGTGCTCAAAGGAAATTTATATTATTTAAATTTTATGGGTGTTACCAAAATTTTTGATGGCAAAAAGACCTATACTATTGTTCCTGAAGATGAAGAAATCACCATTTCTAAAGTGGATGACAAAGATGAAAACGCGATAACTCCCTCTAAAATGTTAACTTTTTTTAATAATGGTTATAAGTATTATTGGGATATTTTACAAGATGTAAAAGGACGTAAAATTCAATACATCAAACTGGTGCCAATCAGTTCGAAAGACCAACGAAAAGAAATACTTTTAGGGATCGATGTGCAAACAAAACATATCTATAACTTAATCGAAATGGGTAAAAACGGAACTAAAACTACCCTCACTGTTAATTCTTTCAAAACCAATCAACCGGTATCAAAAAATCAATTTACCTTTGACGAGACTAAATACAAAGGTTACTACATCAATAGAATAGACTAATTCTGAGGTGAAAATACTGGATCGCTATATACTGACTTCGTTTCTGAGTACATTTGCTACGGTATTTGTAATCCTTTTTTTTATCTTTATTTTACAGGGAATTTGGCTCTTCATTGCTGATTTAGCCGGAAAAGATTTAGATACTTATTTAATTATAAAGTTCTTATTATTTTATTCGCCTAAGGTTGTACCCTTAGTTTTACCACTTTCTGTTTTATTGTCCTCCATCATGACCTTCGGAAATTTTGCCGAAAACTATGAGTTTGCTGCCATGAAAGCTTCCGGAATTTCTTTAAAAAGAGCAATGTATTCCTTAGCAATTTTTATATCCGGGCTAAGTTTTGTAGCTTTTTTGTTTGCCAATAATATCATTCCACAAGCAGAATATGAATTTGTAAACCTACGAAAAACAATTGTTCAGCAAAAGCCATCGATGGCCATAGCGGAAGGTCAATTCAGTAAAATTGGCAGTTACAACATTAAAGTTAGTAAAAAACATGG